>CAZQGK010000042.1:0-6472 GCA_964592945.1 uncultured Candidatus Saccharibacteria bacterium | reverse complement strand
GATGTGAGCCCGCGGTTCTCGCTTTGACAGTCAAGGTTGCGTTGAGTAGCAACACGCCCTGCTTGGCCCAACGCTCCAAATCCCCCGTTCTATTTTTCACAGGCCCGATGTCGGTCGCCAGCTCTTTAAAAACATTTTGCAGCGACGGTGGTAGCGGCACGCCCTCGCTCACCGCAAAGCAGAGGCCGTTGGCCTGCTGCGGACCGTGATACGGGTCTTGGCCGAGGATGACGACTTCTACTTTGTCGAAAGGGCAAAGGTCAAAAGCGCGGAAGATATTCTTGGGCGCGGGGTACACGATTGCGTGCTGGTACTCCCCTTTCACGAATTCTCGAAGCGTCTTGAAGTACTCCTGTCCCCACTCCTCTTTCAGCGCCTCTTTCCAGGAGGGTTCTATCTTTACATCGTCCGAATCTGTCATAAGGTCAGTATATAAAAACAAAGGAGCTCCGCCAGACAACGTGTCTGCCAGAGCCTCCCTTCTGCTCCTCGATTACTCGAGATAGCAATTGTCGCCAATGCGCGGCATATGACGCGAGCCCAGTATTTCGTGCCAACGTTGTTGGTACTCGCTTCCGAGCGCTACCCATTTTGTTGGGTCGGGGCATATAACCTTGCGACGGAACGACATGCCGGAGCGAATGAATGAATTTTCCTTCTCCAACACTGCCTGCTCCTCAGCGTACTTTTTCGCGGCTTCTTTACGTTCAGCCCCACGCTTCTCTTCTGCCGCGCGGCGGTCCTCTGCGGCTTTTCGCGACATCGCCACAACCTCGGCGGACCGGAACACCTGACTTACGGTGCTGTAACCCGGCCTCTCACCCTCGTCGATATAGGCGAAGATGCCGCCAATGAAGACGAGGACGGCCAGTAAGGCCAAGATCGGCGCGCGATATTCTGCTACAACGGATTTCGACCCGGGCTGCTGTGGCCCGCGTGTTTGCTTTGCCATGGTGCTTCTCCCTCAGCCTCGCGGGCTGTTTGTAGGTGAATTCAAAGGACATTGACCGAATGTACGATGTCCGAGCTAAAGGTACGCGTTGAAACTTAAGTTGTCGAGTTATGCACGCCTGGGTCCCCGCCCCCTCGAAAAGCCGCCTCGCCTGTGGTATACAAGAGCGGGCGAAGGCCCTTTTATTATTTTGCTCGTCTAACACTGATTTCATGAAAAAAGGTAAGTATCCCGTCTACGTAAAGTTCCCCGGTAATTTATTGATAGTCGGCTTCGGCTCCATCGGACAGGGCGTGTTGCCTTTGATACTTCGCCACATCGGTATCGACAGAAAAAATATTTCCATCATTACCGCCGACGAATCCGGCAAGGCAATCGCCAAGAAGGAGGGCATCCCTTTCAAAATCCAGCCGCTTCTCAAAGATAATTATCAGGAAGTACTCGACCAATACTTACAGAAAGGCGATTTTCTTTTGAATCTATCCGTCGACGTCTCCTCGGTCGCGCTTATGGAGTACTGCAAGGAGCATGACATCCTCTACCTCGATACCGTCGTGGAGCCGTGGCTCGGCGGGTATACCGACCCCAAACTCTCCATTACCGAGCGCTCTAATTACGGTCTGCGCGAGACCTTGCTCGCCGCGAAGCGCAAATTCGGCAAAGGCCCCACAGCTGTTTCCACCCACGGCGCCAATCCCGGCATTGTGTCCCATTTCCTCAAGCGTGCACTCATTCAAATAGCGAAAGACACGAAGCTCAAACACAAGAAGCCCGTTTCGCGCGAGGACTGGGCGAAGCTCATGAAGGACCTTGGTGTGAAGACGGTCCATGTGGCCGAGTACGACTCGCAAAAATCCCACAAGCCGAAGAAAATCGGGCAATTCGAAAACACGTGGTCGGTGCCGGGGTTCCACTCCGAAGGCCTTTTGCAGCCTTCTGAAATGGGCTGGGGCACGCATGAAAAGCATTTCCCCAAGAACGGCCATCGCCACAAGGGCGGCTGCGGTGCGGCAATATATCTCGACCAACCGGGTGCACGTACCCTCGTGCGCACGTGGACACCCGAACACGGCCACTTCCTCGGCCGTGCCGTCACGCACAACGAGTCAGTCTCAATTGCCGATTACTACACGGTAAAAAAAGGCAGCAAAGCCGTATACCGCCCCACGGTGCACTACGCCTACCGTTGCTGCGACGTAGCGATACTATCCATCGAGGAATGCTTCGGCCGCAACTCGGTCTTGCAAAGCGATTGGCGCATTCTCATGGATGACATCCTGCCCGGCGGTATGGATGAGCTCGGCGTCCTTCTCATGGGTCACAAGAAAAATGCGTACTGGTACGGCTCGCAGCTCACAATGGACGAAACACGCGAGCTCGCACCGTATCAGAATGCGACCGGTCTGCAGGTAACGGTCGGCGTCTTGGGTGGAATGGTCTGGGCGATTGAGAATCCGCGCGAAGGCATCGTGGAAGCCGACGAAATGGACTACGAGCGCGTGATGGAAGTCATCGAGCCGTACCTCGGCACCATGAAAGGCGCATACACCGACTGGACGCCGCTCGAAGGCCGCACGAGCACCTTCGAACAGGATGTAGATAAGACCGACCCGTGGCAGTTCAAGAATATCCTTTTCTCTTAGAGCGCACCCTCGGCTTTCAGGAGTTCCCGTTTGCGGAGCGTGCCGCCGCGGTTGTAGCTGCCGAGTGAGCCGTCGGATTTGACGACACGGTGGCACGGTATATCCCTGTTGTAATTGCTGCGCATAATCGCGCCCACGGCCCGTGCGGCTTTCGGATTCCCAGCCTTTGTCGCAACTTCTTTGTAGGTCATCGACTTCCCCTTCGGGATTTTTGCGACGACCGCACGGACTTTTTCCGTGAACGTTTTCATGCTACTTCTTGAGCTTACCTGATTTGTCAAAAGCGAACATTTTCTTTCCCACCGCTT
This sequence comes from uncultured Candidatus Saccharibacteria bacterium, assembly GCA_964592945.1. Classification (GTDB taxonomy): domain Bacteria; phylum Patescibacteriota; class Minisyncoccia; order Phycocordibacterales; family UBA2100; genus UBA10103. The sequence goes on along the minus strand of CAZQGK010000042.1, from coordinate 3,569 downwards.
CGCGATAACGGCAATAGTCGCAAGTTTCGGCGAGCGCCGGAAGATCGGGACTATCCAGGCACGCCTTGATATCCGCAAGCGTACCCTCCATCCACGAATCGTCGCCCTTGTGAGCTATCAGCGTCACCTCAAATTCAAGTTTGCCGTCGAAGGCTGCGTTGTCCTTGCTCGCGTTGGCGTACACGAAGTAACCCGTATCGGAAACATTGAAACCATTGCGGCGGAAGAGCCACTGGTACACCTCCATCTGGTGTTTGTAGCCGTCGTGCCACTCCTGATCGAGAGCCTCGATTTTTCCGTCTTTGCTTGTGGATTTGTAATCAACGATCATGAGCTCACCTTTTGGATTGACCCAGACGTCGTCGATAGCGCCCGAAACGGTGAAGCCGGTCGGTTCGTGGTGGTAATCAATGCCTTTGAAATTCTCGCGCCAGATATCCATCTTGGGGTGTTGGAACGGGACCGCATCTACACCGTACTGTTGCATGAGCGGGTGCGATGTCTTGCCTGCCCGGTGAATGTCAAATTCTTTTTTGAGAAGCGCGTCGACGGCAGAATTGAGATTGAACGGGAATCCCGGCGGGCGGGCGGTTCCGAGTTTGTTGTCTATATAAAAACAACGCGGGCACTCCTGAAAGAGGCCTATCTTGCTACGCGAGAGGCGCCATTTGTTGCCGCCGTAATTCCAATCCGTCTTCCTGTCTGGTTTGTAGTAGTCGGACATCGCGACAGTATACCCCATTAGATAGCCTGTCGGCATCTAACGGGGCAGGTCACTTCGTCCTCACGACATCTGCCCGTCGCCTGAACGGATCTCGGGCACATGCTCCGTAAACCAATGCTTGAAACGGTTCTCGATGTACCACATGCCGGTGAACATCAAAAGCGTAAGTATGGTCGTAAAGATAGCAACCGCGTACATTCCAAAACCTACCGCTATTCCGATGGCGGTGACTATCCAAAGTCCGGCGGCCGTCGTAACGCCGTGTACGGTATCTCCGCGAAAGATTATCAGCCCCGCGCCTATAAATCCGATGCCTGTAACAACTCCGGCCGCTAATTGGAGAGGGAGAATGCCGGTCACGCCAATGTACGAGGAATCGACATAGTTCGAGATAAGAATGAACAGACACGCCGCAAGAGCGACAAGGCCGAACGTGCGTGTTCCGGCGGGTTGCTTCGCGAGGACTGCGCGTTCGGTACCGACGATGCCTCCGAGCAGAATGGCCAAAAGTAGTTTTGCGAACATGACCAGCGTCGTGTCAATGAATATCTCCGGACTAAGCATAGGATGAAGTATACGCCATTATGAAAATAGTTAAATACCGCAGAGCTGCTTGGCCTCCTCCATCACATGCGGAATGCGATCCGGTTTGACGCCGAAATCTTTGAGCAAATGAGGGGCTCCCACATGTTTGCACAGAACGATACGTTGATCGAGAAGCCGGCGCTTTTCCGAATCCGAAAGTGTCGTGAGGCACGTGAGCGGGTGTACCCGCGCTTCTTCGATGAGCGTGAGAAGGTTGCGTGCGCGCGGGTAATCCCATCCGATGAGCGAGAGCCCCGAACACTGCGCATACCGTATCGCGTTGCGGGTAAAACGCGTGTTGGTGATAAGTATTCCCTCGTCTACCCTTGATGATGCTTCGGGTGCATTGCGAAGATCCTGGTATCGCGCGTACACGTAGAGCGCGTCTTTTATGTCCGTCTTCCCGGCCGCGTCGTTGTGGAATTTTGCCTCGATACCTATACGCTTGCCGTTCTTCTCGGCGAATACGTCCACTTCATGCGGCGCGCAGCGCCCATTGAGAGCGACACCCGTCTGAGCTTTCCATCCGTGTGCTCTGAATATTTCGGCGAGAAATTGCTCAAAAGGAAATCCCGAGGGGCCAAGCGCGAAAACCGCGCGCTTGATCGAATAGCGCGCCGCGACGGGTACCTCCTCTTCACGACGCAAAATGTCGAATGCGTGCCGGTATATCTCTTCCGTCATCATGCCCGGTTTCAACTCATGCAATACGTGCGCCAAAACCCGCGCGCGCATTGTCGTGGAGGCCCCAGAAAGCGCGAGCGAATGCTCAAGCTTCGCCGGGTCGAACGGCTCCTGCTCTCCGTCGGCTTTTGTAATTAAGATATGCGGTAAGGGCAGAGCGCGTGCGGCACTTGATCGGTCTGTGTTCCTCTGTGCGGTGATATGCGACATGATGGGACCTGATTATATCGTTATGCGGCTGGGAAGAGCAGGTTCGACGATTATGGGAAAGCCGACCCCGTCAAGAGTCGCAATGAACGTGACCCCTGCGGAAGGTGCAAAGAGGACGGTACGGAAATAACGCGGTACCTCGTTCATCTCGCAGATAACAGACGGTTCACGCCATGTGCGAAAAACGAGCACATACGTGAAGTTTGCGAGCGCCTCCGTCCGGACGGAAAGCTGGTCGCACGGCGTCGGCACCATGATCATTCCCGACAGATGGTGCGCACCAGGCCCCAGCTCGTCGCGAACGATAATGGGCTGATTTTCGCGCGATTCTTGCGCATGTACAATGCTTCCCGCGACGAGATACACCGCGTATGCGAGTACGCTCGCAACAACAAAGAACCACAACATGCGGGATATGATCGCACCCATGTATGCATTGTAAGTAACAAGTATCAAGTAACAAGTATCAGCGAAGTAATAAGTGTATAAGTTTCAATCTTGATACTTGATACCTGTAGTTTGATACTTACCCAATGATGCCGCCGCCAAGACATACGTCGCCCTCTCCTTCCCGTTCATTTTTTCTGTAGAACACGAGTGACTGGCCCGGTGATGCGATATGCGGATGTTCGAATGCGGATATGAAGCCGCCGGAGTCTTTTGAAATGGTCGCATTGACCGGCGTCTCGTGATAACGGGCTTGTGCCTGAACGGTAATAGGCAACCCCGGTTCACGGTATATCCAATGTGTATCACTGAGACCGGCCGTAGTGCGGGTGGCATCTTCGCGGCGGAGCGAGACGTTGACCACGTTCTGTGCAACGTCGACACTTGTCACGTAGAAAGGGCCTGCTCCCGCGTCTTTTGAGAGCGTAAAACCGTGTCGCTGGCCGATAGTATAGAGCGCGGCACCTTCATGTTCGCCGATAGCCCCGCCGTCGCATACAAGAGGACCGGGGACAACGGGAATGAACCGTTTGAGGAATTCCGGCATTGAAACTTCGCCCACGAAGCATAGCCCTTGGCTGTCAGGTTTTTTTGCGACCGGCAGGCGGAATTTCGATGCCAGTGCGCGCACCTCTGACTTCAGCAAGCCGCCTACGGGGAACAAGGCGCGCGCAAGCTCGAGCTGCCCGAGGCGGTACAAAAAGTATGACTGGTCCTTTGCGCTGTCGCGTGCCCGCAGCAATTCGACATGGCCACCGGTCTCACGCTTGCGCGCATAATGGCCGGTCGCTATCGCCTCGGCACCGTTTTCTTTCGCCCAGCGTGCGAACGAGCCGAATTTTATATGCCTGTTGCAAAGGACGTCGGGATTCGGCGTGATGCCGCGCGCATAGTCCGCTACCATCCGCTCTACGACCTC
>CAZQGK010000041.1:358-6509 GCA_964592945.1 uncultured Candidatus Saccharibacteria bacterium | reverse complement strand
GACGTTGTGTATCGTCTCTTTCGGGAATGTGAGCTCGTTAAGGATTTTTTTCGTCATGCGTGCGGAGACTACGTCGTGCCCGTAGAATGTCCAATCTTTTTTCTCATCTGACCACACCCGTGTCGCCGGTTTGCCCACATCGTGCAAGAGGGCCGCGAGACGCACGTCGAGCGGCCACTCCTTGTCGGCAGCGTGCTGCAGACTACGCATGAGGTGCTCGAACACATCGAATGAATGTGCTTGATTTTGCGCGCAGCCGACACCCTCCTCTAATTCCGGAATGACATACTTGAGAATGCCGAGCTTTTGAGCCACGTACAGAGCTTGCATCGGGCGGGGGCTTTGCACGATGCGAATAAGTTCATCACGCACGCGCTCGCGCGAAATTTTCGCAAGCTGCGCAGATTGTGCATTGATACCTGCTGCCGTCTGCGCATCGATAACAAAATCAAGCTCGGCGGCAATGCGCACCGCACGCAACATACGAAGAGCATCTTCCTCGAATCGTTCGTGGGGGTCCCCCACTGTCTTGATGCGTTTCGCTGCGAGGTCTTCACGGCCGCCATGCTCATCGACGAGCATCTCCTTGGCGGCGTCGTAGGCAATCGCGTTGATGGTGAAGTCACGTCGCCTCAGGTCGTCTGAGAGGCTGTCGCTGAACTTCACTTCATCGGGGTGCCGCGCATTGGAGTACTTCCCTTCTGTGCGGTACGGCGTCACTTCAATGACCTTGAGCTTCGGATCTTCCGATTTCGTAACGACACCGACGGTGCCATACTCGTTCTCGTAAAAAGTATCTTCGAAAAGTCCCTGTATTTTCTCCGGCGTGGCGTTGGTCGTGATGTCCCAATCTTTGGGCTCGCGGCCGATGATAAGATCGCGCACGCATCCGCCGACAAGGTATGCCTCAAATCCGGCGGCATGCAGAGCGTCCGAAACGGACTGTACCTCGGGCGGGACTTTAAGCCGTGTGTCTTTCATGTCGATATTGTAACTCACAAGTGGTTGTCATTGCTCCCGCCAGGATTCTCCCTCGCCTCTCGCCGCGCCGCCGCGCGGCTCGGGCTGGGCACCGCCTCGCGGTCGCGCAAGCTTGCGCGACATCGCTCCGGCGTTCGAATCCTGACACAGCGTGCATCGGCACGCTGTTGCGGTCGCATTGGCCGTGCTTGTGCTCCCGCCAGGATTCGAACCTGGAACGTCAGTTCCGAAGACTGATGTGATATCCGTTTCACCACGGGAGCGTTCACGCATAATACGCGTGCATACGCTTGAATACAATCTGTGCGGGGTTACGTTACACTCGACCGCACGTCGTCGCTCGGAAATGAGAGCAAGCTCTCATTTCGCTCTCTCCTAGTGCGGGTACGGAGAATCGAACTCCGCTCTCGTCCTTGGCAAGGACGCGTTCTACCACTAAACCATACCCGCATCCACTTCCCTCTGCGGGCCGAAGCCCACACTCAGAAAAGTAGTGGATGGATTATACAGGACTCGAGCCATCCGGCAACGGACATTACTTCTTTGGCGGAGGAGTGATGATCGTCGCGGAAGTCGTTTTTGTCTCTTGGATGAGGAGCAGTTGGGTCACGCGCGGATGATTCCAGAATGCTGCCAGCAAACCAAGGACTGCTATCAAGAATGCGGCGAGAGGCATCCAAAGGGCCGCTCTGCATGAGATTGAGAAGTACCAGAATGCAAGGAGAAGGAGCAGAAGGCCAAGGATTACGGTCGCGATTCGCTCAGGAGTGCGTGCCCATGCCGCAGCCATCGGGAACTCGGCCCAGAGGGCAGCGCCGACAATAAGCGTGTACAGCACGAGCAGGATGAGCCACAGACGGTATGCACCCGCATCCGTCGAGCATATATTGCGCAAAGGATTAGACACAGTCTTCACGACAGGGCCAGGAACAGCGCTTGTTACGGTAGGAGCTTGCGTCGCGGTCGTCGTAGAAGGAGCTGCGGTTGGTTTGACAGCCGGTTTCGCTACGGTGGTTATCGGTGCCACTGATGGCGTGACGGTTGTCGTACTCGCGGGCTGACTCTGTATCGCTACGGGGCCTGAGCCAACGCTCATAGATACGACGGTCATACATACCGGGCTGCCGGTACGCGCCGAGAGCAGAGTGACCGTGAGTGGAAGTGTGCCTACTATAGGCGTCGTCCCGATGTCAGCGTGGACACGGAGCATGCCCGAAGCGTCTACGCGGCGGGTCATAAGGTTGAAAGGAATCGATGTATTCCCTACTGAACCGAGAAGAGCAACATAAGAAGGATCAGAGACGGTGAATTCAAATGAATGAAGAGCCCCATCGTAAATGTACGGAGTAAAGCCCGACACCGATACCGGTGCACAAGAGTTACCGCCGACGGGCAATACCTGTGCCGTTTGCGCGGCGACCTCAAGTGCCGAGGCATTCGTCGGGAAGGCCGTGAGAAAGAAAGCAAGAGCAGTTGCAGCAAGAGCAAGAACGAACAATTGATAAGTTGTAACCCCGACCTGTTTCATATGAGCGAAACGTAGTATACGAATGGCGTTGGAGTCAAGGAAAATTCGTGTTGTAAATGGACATTTTTAGCGCTCTTCTGAGCCAAGAATTCTAAAGGACAGCCATTGATTATGTACCCAATCATCCGCTATTTTTGGTTGGCACGAAAAAAACCAGTAACATCAAAGAGATTTCATGCATGAAACTGTGGACAACTCTGTGGACATGTGGATAACGGACAGAGTTCTTCGTGCAGGCGTCTGTTCTAAGAGCAATATATCAATATAACAAGCCATATATCTATGAAACCCGCTATCGGGCATAAAAGACAGATTATGTTACTTAAGAAACGTGCAAAAGGTGTTTCGCGTGAAATCCTATTCATAATATGGCGTATACTATGGGTATATGGTTCGTGATGCTGAGAGAAAAGAGGTCGGTCGCCTTGGAGAAGACATCGCCGCGCAATTCCTACAACGGAAGGGTTTCGATATCCTAGTAAGGAATTATCGGAAGCCATGGGGAGAGATCGACATCATTGCTGAAAAGGGTGGAATCGTCCGATTCGTGGAGGTAAAGGCAGTTTCACGTGAAAGCTTACCAAGTGTTTCGCGTGAAATGGCGAACTATAGGCCGGAGGAGCAGGTGCATCCTACGAAGCTCAATAAGATTTGCCGGACAGCAGAGCTTTATATGGCTAATAACAATGACAAAAGAGAATTCCAGGTCGATGTAGTGGGAGTATTCCTAGACATGAAAAACCGCAAGGCCCGTTGCCGGCTTCTAGAGCAGGTTCTGTAGCCGAAAGTGATAAAGGACAGGCATGTCCGATATGATGTCCTTTAGAATCTGTGCTACTATTCGCTATTCACGGGGTGTCGTATACCGGTAGTACGCTTGCTTTGGGAGCAAGTTGACCCAGTTCGATTCTGGGCACCCCGAAAGGTTACACGTGAACCGGTTCGGATTCTTCCCAAATAGCGTCAAAGTAATTTTGGAATACCGTAACCATATCTTTGTCGCGTATTTCGATTATTTTCGGGGATTCGGTCATTGCCTGTAGTATCACGCTATCGTAAAAAACGTTGAAATTCCCTATTGGTTTGAGATTTTTCGGCCATAACCGGTACTCGGTGAGGTGTGGATATATGCGCATGAGCTCGATCTCATCGGCAGTTATCTTGAAATGTATCGTCTTCCAGTAGATTTTCTTTTTGACCCGCAATTCCATGTATTTGTTATATGTTTCGGACCCAAGCAGATTTACCCATTGGATGTGAGAAGGAACCCCGACGCAGTAATCCACAGTACCCTCGGGGAAACGTTCGAGGGAGGAGAGCCAATAGGCCCGATAACTATCAATGCCTTCGTAGACAGTGATTTGCTGCTCGATCTGCTGCTTTGTGCGTTTAATTTCTTTCACCACTTCGGCCGCTACTTGCTCGCGGTGCTTCAACATCGTGAGAATGCTATCGGGCTCGGTGATTTGGAACCACCACACACCGCGTTTACTGATTTTCGTCACGAACCCCTTGCGAATAAGGCTGTCCAGGCACTCGTACACGATATTGCGGTGCACATCCAGGCGGGCGATGAGCACACCGGCCTTCGTGAGCCCGCTTTTTACCAGCGTCTCATACACCTCTGCCTCGTTGCGGGTGAGTCCCAGGACCTGTAATTCATCTCGCATATTGTCATCTATAAACTGACAACACTAATATAGCCTCTATTTCAGGTAAAAACAAGCATCTCCAAGTCATGGAAATTTGTTTGTAACTGTTCAGCCGGTGTTGCCCAATCGAAACGGAAGGCAGTCCTGCGGCTGCTGCGTAACAGGCGAATGGAGGAGAATCATGACGGTCAGAAGCCTATACTGCTATTTCTGCGGGAAACCGCAGGAGAAGGTCAAAAAGCTCGTCGCGGGCCCCGAGCAACCAAACGCTCATGTCCCCGGTATCTGCGATGAATGTGTCTGGGCAGCTTGGGAGGTTATCGTCGAAGAAGGACCTGCCCCCGCGCGGTTCAAGGGTGTTGCTATGACTGCGAAAAGTATCATTCTTTATGAATACCTCGCTGATGTTGAATACGACCTGATGTATCTCAACGCAAAGCGCGACAACGTCCTACATGACCTTTCGGTCTTTCAAGAATTTTCGACCGCAACGATACACTAAAAATACCGCTCAGCCGTAATGGCTGGGCGGCTTTCCTTTTGTAACGTGGTTTACATTTGTGCTCGCGATAGGTTAAGAAAATTTATTTCGCAAGCTGTGCGAGGTAGAGGTCTATCAATCGCGGCGCTGTGTGCGTATTGAAGTCGAGCGCTTGTGCGGCAATATCACCGCCGAGTGTGGTCGCGATATCGAATCGCGTCTGCGCTGCGAGGTCGCGATCAATGTAGCTCAGGGTGACGGCACGCAGGTCACGCGCGGCGGTCGTCTCGCCTTCGCTTGTCGTTGATATGAGCGCGATGAGACGGCCCCAGGCGTTCACCACGGCACCGCCTGAAGAGCCGCCCTGTGCCTCGATGATACCGCCGAGGGAGATGAGATCTACCGTTTTTGCGACGAATGTCATGAGCTGCCCGATTGTTGTGACGGATGATGCGGGATACATGTTGAATTGGGCCGCCGCCGCGAGAAATTCTGCCGGGTAAGTGGCCACCAAGACCAGGTCGTCCTTGAAGCCGATAGCCTCCCGCGTGTCCACGGGGAGGTAGGGGAAGTAGCCCGGGAGCGGCGCACCGTCGACCGTGCCTGTTATGCGAAGCAGCGCGTAGTCATGTTCGCCGGTGCCGACCGGATTCTTCATATCGATCTCGGGGGCATGGACCTCGACCCATACAGGCGGAATGTAGAGGATCTCGGCGAGCCATCGTGGGGTCGCCGGTGCCCCCGTGCGAATCACGCAAGACAGATTAATGCTTGAGCTCTGAGAGAGAAGCACATATTGTGCGACATGCGCATTGGTGAGTATGACCCCACGCGGATCAATTATGACTCCGGAGCCCGAGATAGGCGATAGCGTCCCCCCGCCGCGCGGCGTGCAAAGGATATTCACAAGCGCCGGTCGCGTGATCGCATTTATGGATTCAAATGAAACCGGGGCGAAGGAATAAGGGTTCTTGATACGCAATGCCTGGTTGTCGGGCGGCCTCTGCTGTACAACCGGTTGTTTCGTCGCCGCCTTTTTTACGACAGCTTTTGCTGAGGTGGTCGCTTGAACTTGCTCGGTGGTTGGGGCCGCCGGCGGGAGAGGCGCCTCAATCCCGGTATTCACCGCCGCTGTCTGCGATGACGTGCTTGCGGCGGGCATTGCGGCCTCCGGAGTCATGACGACCGTCGGCCATCGGTAGAGGATGAGGAAGAAGCCGCCCGCGATCAGTACGAGTACGGCCACGTTGACTAAAAGTGAGAGGAGGCGGGATTTCATTTGCTTGAATATACGCTTTCCCGGTAGTTTTCGCAAAAATCATTGATTCAGTGTATTCTTCATCCAACGCGGGATTAGTTTAGTGGTAAAACGTCAGTTTTCCAAACTGAAGTTGGGAGTTCGATTCCCCCATCCCGCACAACTTGAGTGAAGACAGTATTGCGCGTATATTCAAGCGGATGAGACCGCATCTCCAATCTTTCGTCTTGCAAATTGCCACTCTCGCACTG
>CAZQGK010000041.1:0-348 GCA_964592945.1 uncultured Candidatus Saccharibacteria bacterium | reverse complement strand
GAATAGATGCCATCACACAAAAACCGCCTTACGGCGGTTGTTGCGTATATAGGATAGAAACCCTATTTAACCGCGTCCTTCAAGGTCTTGGAAGCGCGGAACTTCGGCACCCGCATCGCCTTGATCTGAATGGTAGCGCCCGTGCGCGGGTTGCGACCCGTGCGGCCGGCGCGTACCTTCGCCTGGAAGATACCCAAACCCGCTATCGAGACCTCCTGTCCGCTCTTGAGCGTGTTGGTGATCGTGTCAATGATCGCCTCTACCGCACGTTCGCCATCGGCCTTTGTGCAGCCGATCGTTGAGGCAACCTTCTCAACCAAATCCATTTTATTTGCCATATATTTTTTG
>CAZQGK010000040.1:0-6513 GCA_964592945.1 uncultured Candidatus Saccharibacteria bacterium | reverse complement strand
GGGTGAGCTTCACATCGCAATTTTGCTCGAGAACATGCGCCGCGAGGGCTACGAAATGCAGGTTTCGCAACCGCAGGTCATCTTCCACGAGGAGGAGGGCAAGAAACTCGAGCCGTACGAGGAGGTCGTCGTCGATACGCCCGCGATATACCAGGGTGCCATCATCGAACGCCTCGGCACACGCAAATTCGTCATGAAGGATCTCAAAGTCCACGAGAATCAGGTGCGCCTCATCTTTGAAGGTCCGACCCGCGGACTCTTGGGCTATCGCAACCAATTCGTGCTCGATACAAAGGGCGAAGGTATTATCTCTTCTCGCTTCGTCAGTTTCCGCCCATATGCAGGTGAGATAAAGAAGAAGCAGGTTGGTTCGATGATATCAATGGCCTCCGGCAAAGCACTCGGCTACTCACTCTGGAATTTGCAGGACCGCGGCGTGCTTTACATCCCTGCCGCTACGGAAGTCTATGAGGGCATGGTCATCGGCAATACCTCCAAGGGTGAGGAGATGTCCGTCAACCCGACCAAGAACAAGAATCTCACCAACGTCCGCTCGTCGGGGACCGATGAAGCGCTCACGCTCATCCCTCCGTTCCAGCTTACTATCGAGCGCGGACTCGAGGTGATGGGCGAGGATGAATATCTCGAAATAACGCCTGTCTCCGTCCGATTGCGAAAGCAGCAATTGACGGACATCGACCGTTCTCGCGCACGCCGGCAGGGATAATTCGGTAATCGTTTGCCTTGACCTCGAACAAAAATAGTGTCATTTTTCTTAACGGGCTTGTCATTTATGCAGTGCCCCTTCATCATGGTCGGCATATCAATTCAATAGCTATTTTCTATGAACAAAGTATTGGCAGGTATTATCGTACTCTTACTCGCCGGCGGGGCGTATTGGTTCTACGCCAATCCTCAAAAGGACGACGCGAAAGTAACTAACACCGAGACCTCGTCTCCTCAGGCAAAAATGTCTCCGGAGGCGGGGCGTGCCGTCGGAAAGTGGCAGAGTTCCGAAGACGCCAAATTTACCCGCGAGTTTCGTGAGGACGGTACAGCGACCGATATATATGAAGGCGATGCGTCCGCAACTTCAAACGGCACGTGGAGCCAGGTCGTTGACGTTGCGGCTGAGCCGTTCCAGTTCCCGGCGGTCGGCGACGCGACGTTCTTAAAGCTCGTCTTCGGAAGCGAGACGTACTACTTCTCGGTCTCCGCAGATACGACCGCTGACAAGCTCGTTCTCATCAACTTGAGCGGCCGCGGCAACGTCCTTTCCTTCACAAGGGTGAGGTAACAGTAATTAGAAAGAGCCGCTCCTTTGGCGCGGCTCTTTTGATGCGCTCCGTCCGCCTCGGCCTCCCGGGAAGAGGTAGACCACGCACTTCCTTTTGGGGATAACGCGTTTGTGTGCGTTCCCACACGGTATACTTCACCAACATATGAGTATTACATTCAAGTTCGTTGCGGCGTCACTCGCAATGCTCGGAGCGATGGAAGCGCTCTTCTTTACCGGCAATATGCCCCCGGTCCCGGGCATCGGGTTTATCTTCATCGTCGGTTCTTCGCTCGCAGGCTTTATCGCATATCGCCTCTACCGGGCGCGGAAAAGCCCGGGTGCTCCGGCGGGGCAACAAGGGGAGGTGTTAAAGTTGCTGCAATGGTACTTCTTGACTCTCTGTGCTTTTTGGATCGTTGACATCTTCCCGCACGTCATCCTCATTATCGGAGGAGCGAGCCTTCAGACCCTCACGGTCACGCACTGGACGGCTCATATTTTCCTCGCTACAACGGCCGTCATCGCGGCCGGCATTGCGACGACCTTCTTTGCCCCGCGTCTCAGGACAAAAGCGACCATCTTTACCGTTATTCTCATGGTGGCTGCGCTCGCGTTCTCGGCGGTATACCCTGATCACCTCGCCTACATACCGGGCTCCGAATACCCGCTTATCTCGGCCAATCCGCTCTTCTCGCACTTCTACACGTTCGCCAGCATTATCACCTCGGGATTCTTCGGCCTATACCTTATCTACAAAGGCCTCGGGTCTCAAGCGCCCCTCAGAATGCGCGCCATCTCGCTCGGGCTCGGGTTCGTTGCGCAAGTTCTCATCGGCGTGGTCATCGCGTATATGCACACCTGGTACGCACCGGCATTCATTTACCTCTTCATTTGGGCATGGGTCGTTTTCCCGGGCATAAGCGCGCTCTCGTCGAGCGGACAGAACAGGTAGCTTTTGGGCGGCGGAACTCCCCGCGTGCGTGGTAAGATTCGGTGTAATCGGGCGTCATATGTGTGTCCCCGGAGTATGCGCAGGGGGCGCTCATTAAAGTACTATTATAAGTTAGAAGACATAAAAATATGGATCGCATAGGAATTACAGCAGCAACAGCAGTAGGACTCTCCCTCATTCTCACCAGCGCCTCGGTCGTCTTGGCCAAGGAGAGCGGGACCCAGGAAGATCGCGGCAACGGCCAAGCGGGCCTCTCCGCGCAGCTTCAGGTCCAGGCGGACGTAAACGTCGGCCGTGGCTCAGACAAGGATGACGAAGCGACCACTTCGGAAAGGGTGGGCGATGATAACGACAAAAATAAAGGCGACAGTGCGCGCACGGATGCAGATGTCCGTGCGGCCACGAGCACCAACGTCTCAGAAGACGATGGAGATGATGTAGACGACGATCTGAATGATGATAAAGGCGGCAAGGGAGAAGGAGAGAAGCACCGCAGCGTGGTGGCCGATGTCGTTCAGTCTCTCAAGAACCTCGCCGACAGAGACGGCGGTATCGGGGACGAGGTGCGGGCCATAGCGCAAGAGCAGGCTTCCTCGTCGGAGCATGCCGCGGAGGTGATGGCAAAGGTAGAGGCCCGCAGCTCTCTCCTTGCGTTCCTCTTTGGCGCCGGCTTCTGGAATATCGGCGCGCTGAGAAGTGAGCTTGCCACGACGGCAAATCACATCGAGCGACTCACGAAGGCGAAAGACAGGGTGATAAACGCCGACGTAAAGGCGGGTATTGATGCGCAGATAAGCGCGCTTGAAAAAGCGAACGCGGATGCGAACGCATTCGTGCAGGCGAACGAAGACACCTTCAGCGTTTTCGGCTGGTTCTCGAAACTGTTCAGCAAGTAGCAACAGACTTCATATACGAAAAGCCCCGTGCACATGCGCGGGGCTTTTCGTCGTAGTAGCGCACTCGAACTTTTAGGCATACAATCCTCTCATGGACATGAACAAAATCCCCAAACAATTCTGCGAGAACATCGCCTGCGCGTATTCGCAAGAATTCTTCATTATGAGCATGCTCACGGGCGAGAACGGCATCGCCTATGCGCTCACGCCGCAGCACATGAAGCGTCTCTCGCAGTACTTGGCGCACCAGATAGCCGATTACGAAAAGCAATTCGGCATCATCAATGCGGAGTGGAAGCCCGGCATCCAGAGTCCGATACAGACCAAAGATATAATGGGAGGTGAGGCGGAGTAGATGTTTGTGCCGATAGTCATTGCCGAGACCAACGAAATACTGGTGCTGGATAAACCGGCCGGGCTCATCGTTCATAGCGATGGCCGCACCGAGGAGCCCTCGCTTGCCGGTTGGATATTGCAGGAGTATCCCGAGCTCAAAGATGTAGGGGGGCCATGGATATCTCCGCAAGGCGAAAGCGTCCCTCTCCCCGGCATCGTGCACCGGCTCGACAGAACAACGAGCGGCGTCTTGCTCGTTGCGAAGACGCCTGAGATGTATGCGTATCTCAAAAAAGAGTTCAAAGAGCGTCGCGTGGAAAAAATCTACCGCGCGTATGTCTACGGGAGGATGGAAACGAAGGAGGGGAGAATAGTCGCCGAAATCATGCGAAGTTCCGAACCGCCGAGGCGTTGGTACTCACGCCCCTGTGAAGAGAACGATGTTCGCGCGGCGATTACCGATTGGAAATTGTTGAAGCAACTTGAGAAGGCCGCATACCTCGAAGTACGACCACGTACGGGCCGGACACACCAGATCCGTGTCCACCTCGCATCCATCGGACATCCCGTAGTGGCCGACCACCTCTACTCTTCCGGCAGAGAGCTTATCCTCGGCTTTAAACGCCCCGCGCTACATGCATATAGCATTTCGCTCACCCTTGCGGGCCAAAAGACGACGTTCACTGCCCCGCTCCCTTCCGACTTCACGTCGGCATTGTAAAAGGCGGCCACGCGAAGCATTGGCCGCCTTTTTATCTGATACGTTTTGAGCAAGATTTGGAGTCGACAGGACCGCGGCGTCCCTCAGGTCAGAAGCGTAAGTTGGCCATCACGAAGATAATGGCAACCTGGAACACGCCCTGAATTCCCGCGAGCCTGGCGTTTTGCATGCCGAGGCGCGTAATCTTTTCCACGTCCGGCGTCTTCGCGACGAGTTGCCGGAAGATGCGTATCTCGTTGCGCAAGAGCCAGCCAAAGCCTTGCACGACGAGCACGGCGGTGATGGCGAGTGCCGCGATGGCCCACGGACCGATGGTGTCGAGCGTCCACATCCGCTGCGCCATCATGAATCCGCTGGAAATGGTCACGCCGGCGAGCACGGGCAGTAAGAACGTCATCTTGGGTATAAGCCTGCGAAAGACGTCTGCCCGCCGCTCAGGCTCAAGTTGTCCGAGAATGGGTCCCACCACGAACCCCAGAAAGAGGTCGATGCCAGTCCACAGGGCACCGCACATCACGTGCATGAAATTCACCAGCATGATGGAATTCATCACGTGGGCGAGCAAAAGCACGAAATGCGGTACGACGATGACGAAAAAAATGAACGGTCGGCCGCCGAGGTCGAGTACCTTTGTGAACGTACTCTCTTCGTAGGCCGTGGCATGAGTAGCCATGGTTGTCTCCTTGTTCACAGAGGAAGCCTATTCTTCCACTGGCTCGCGATACAGTACCAGACCGGGCGGACATGGCAAATCCCAGAACGCTTCCCCGAAGGAGGGTACGACGCGCGCGCATTATCTCGCGCTCGGACGATAGCGGGCGGGGTATAATACGGTTGTATGGGGCCGGAAGATCAGCACAGCAAGATAGTTGAGCATTTGGAAGTGCTTAACCGGCAGGTGGCGCGGCAGAATTCAATTGCGCACATGTTTCTGGTCGGTGTTGTGTACGGCATCGGATTTTTCATCGGCTCCGCCATTATCGCGACCATCGCACTCGGCATCCTCGGTCCGTGGTTTGCGCAAATAGATTGGATTCGCAGCGGATTTGAAGCGGGGACCGCTCTCTTGCGTCCATGAGCACCCGCGTGTATATGCTCGGTGCCGCTCTACTTGTGGCCGTGCAAGCCGGAGTCTTATATCTTTTTGGACAACCGCCTATCTGCACCTGCGACTATGTGAAGCTGTGGGAGGGTGTCGTTCTATCGGCAGGCAATTCACAACACCTGAGCGATTGGTACACCTTCTCGCACATCATCCACGGCATTCTTTTTTATGCGCTCTTTACATTGCTGTTCCCGAGAATATCGGTGTGGGCGCGGCTCCTTATGGCAATGGGAGTAGAGATAGCGTGGGAGATAGCGGAAAATACGCCGACGGTCATCCAACACTACCGCGAGCAGGCGCTCGCGCAGGGGTACACCGGCGACAGCATCATCAATTCCGTGTCGGACACCATCGCGATGGTGCTCGGATTTCTCATGGCACGGAAATGGCCCGTATGGGCGGTAATCACCCTCGCATTTTTCTTGGAGCTGTGGGTAGCCTACGAGATACGCGACAATCTCGCACTCAACATCATCAATTTGCTCCACCAATTCGACTTCATCGCGGCGTGGCAGTCGGGTGCATAACAGAGCCTCCGATGGTACTATTCTCATATGGACGTCATCACGGATTTTCTGAATACATTACTTTCCTTTCTGGTCCAATTTCTCACCCTCCTCGTCAGCTTCTTCATCTCCGCCCTCACGCTGCTTCTCGATTTCGTCCAAAGCATCGTTGGCCTCGCCCGCTAAATTTTGACAAATACACCAAAATAGCTTACCATTCATAAACATCCTCGCTCCATGACCGACTGAGCCACGCCCCCACGGGGTTTCTCTTCGTTTTGGAGTTGAGAGGATGGGTACGAAAGCGGAGACTACCGTAGCATGAACCTCGAGACCCTCAGTGATATTTTCACCCTCATTGCCTACCTAAAGGCGTCGCGGTTAACGAAAAATGAACACGAGAACGTCAAAAAATCGGTCCTCAGCGTGAACTGAAGGCCTAAGTCTGGGCACGGGAACTCCCCATCAAAAAGGCCACGGCGCACTTCTGCGCCGTGGTCCCAATGTTATGTGGATAGCGACGGTTACGCGCTACGGGTGCTGTTATACTCTGCGGATGTTCAATATATTTAAGACAGTGCGATTACGATGGTTCGAGATAGCTGTTTTTAAGGTAGGGTTACTCGCGCTCGGAGTAGCGGCCGGTGCGTATTGGCCGGACTTCTTCGCCGATTACCTTGCCGCCCTTGTGGACGTGGCTGCAATAGCGATTATATAC
>CAZQGK010000039.1:0-6520 GCA_964592945.1 uncultured Candidatus Saccharibacteria bacterium | reverse complement strand
GGCAAGGAATTTCGGGTCGCGCTGCGGATTCGAACACATACTGCAAATCTTTTCGCTCGCACTCGAAAAACGCATGCACTGCGGACACTGGCGCACCGAGCCGCCCAGAGATTGCACTGCTTCTACAAGCTCACGACGGACGGAAGGTGAGCTGCGAAGAAGGAATTGTACAAAACGTTGCGCCTGCCGGGGACCTATGCCGGGAAAGCGTTCGAAAAGAGAAATTAATTGCTCGATCGAATCCATTGAATGTCAGTATACTTGTTTTTTAGAACGGAGCAGATTCAGCTTCCACTTCAGCCTCAGGCGTGAAGTCACCAAAGTCACTCTTGTCTATCGAACGGAATGTCGTCTGTTCCTCGTCGAAACGCAGTTCTACTTTACCTACGGGCCCGTTGCGGTGTTTTTCTACCAATATTTCCGCAATACCGGGCTTGTCTGAACTATCGTTCATCTTGTCTTCGCGATGGATGAACATAACAACATCGGCGTCCTGCTCGATGGAGCCGGAATCCCGAAGGTCGGACAGTCGCGGGCGACCCCGGCGCTGCTCGACGGCACGCGAGAGCTGTGAAAGCGCCAAGACCGGTATTTCCAACTCACGGGCCATTGCTTTGAGAGAACGGGATATCTCGGTTACCTGCTGCACAAGATTGTCACCACCGCGCGAAAAGGTGGGAGTAATGAGCTGCAGGTAGTCCACAATAATAAGCCCGAGATTTTTCTCCATCTTGAGGCGTCGAGCGACGGAGCGCATTGCAAGAACGGTAGTCGAAGCTTTATCGTCAATGTAGATAGGAGCTTCCGCCAAGACACCCATTCCTTGCTGCAGTCGTTCGAATTCATCCTCATCCTTTATCTTTCCGGTGCGTAGTCGCCACGAATTGACGCCCGCTTGCGCCGCAAGCATACGGTCCACGAGTTGCTGTGAGCTCATTTCAAGGGAGAAAATACCGACCGCTGTGCCATGCTTAGTCGCGGTTTGCCGCGCGATGTCGAGGGCGAGTGCGGTCTTACCCATGGAAGGACGAGCGGCGAGGATGACGAGGTCGGATTTTTGGAAACCCGCGAGCAGATTATCGAGCTGGGGAAAACCGGTCGGGATGCCACGCATAGAGCCTTTGTGTTTCTGGAGGCTCTCAAGGCGCTCCCACGCCTCGGCGAGTTCGTCTTTGATAGCCGTGAACGAACGTAGCATCGGGCTCTGCGTTACCGAGAACACAGCTGATTGCGCTTCATCAAGGATGACCTCGATGTCCCGGTCTTCTTCAAAGCCAAGCTCTCCGATACGGGCCGCTGCGTCAATGAGACTGCGCAACACGAATTTTGTTTGCACCCCTTGTGCGTAATGCCGTGCGCTGCCCGGAGACGCCGCCGCCCCGACCAGCTCGGAAAGATAGCTTGCGCCGCCTATCTCACCCAGAAGTTTGCGCTCTTTGAGCTTGCTCGAAAGGGTAACGACATCGATAGGCTCGCCTTTGGCAAAAAGCCCGAGCATGGCGTCGAAAATGGTGCGATGTTTGCCAGCATAAAATGAATCAACTCCAACGAGGTCCGCGACCTCGTATATCGCATTTTGATTGAGCATCAAAGCACCGAGAAGAGCGCGCTCCATTTCAATGTCCTGTGGAGGGACTTTCGCTGGATTACTTGCCATAGCCACATCCTACCATTTCATGTTTCCGACCGAACACGGAAGGCGGACGGGGAAGTGGGACTTAGCTGGGGAAAAAGGGTGGCCGGCACGTACTCGTGCCGGCATGACACTCCTCGTGCCCAGGCCCGCGCGTACTCGCGCGGACATAAACCGCCTCATATCAGCTAAAGCCGACATTCGGCCCCTGGCGGGCACACTCCCGTGTGGGTTTACTTGACTATTACCCTTATATTTGATAAAACGAAGCCACACCCGCCATATATAGTCAAATACCCAGCAAATATGCTATCTTTTCAGCCAAAATCTGTGACCAAAGACCTGCTCTCCGGGCTCCCGGAGCGCTCTCGCCGTGTCCTCACAGACCGGTTTGGGCTCGCAGGAAAAGGTGAACGCCGCACGCTTGATGCCATAGGCCAGGAATATGGCATTACGCGCGAGCGCATTCGTCAGATAGAAAATCACAGTATCTCAGCCGTACGCGATTCCGACGCATATGCCGCAGTCGCGCAACACTGGGAAAACCTGAAGGCGGCGGTCGCGGCTCTCGGAGGCGTACTTTCAGAGGAAACGATACTTCAGGAACTTGCCAAAAGCGACGCTGACCGCAATCACGTCGTGTTCCTACTTACTGTCGGCCATCATTTCGAGGATCGCCGTGAGGACAACGATTTCAGGGCGCGTTGGCACATCGACGAGCAGCTTGCCGAACAGATCGAAGCGGCCCTCTCAAGCCTCTACGAATCCATCGAGCCGAACAAGCTCACTCCCGAAGAAGAATTCTTGGAGCTTTTTGCGAAGCACCTCAAGCAGGCCGGTGTAAAGAACCGCCCGAATGAAGCGCTCCCGCGTTGGCTTTTGATATCAAAACGCATCGGCAGGAATCCGCTCGGGGAATGGGGCCGGCAGGATTCTCCGCACGTGCGCATCAAGAACACGCGCGACTTCGCATACCTCACGCTCAAGCGGCACGGTTCTCCGATGCACTTCACCGAGGTTGCAAAAAATATCGAGAAGCTTTTTGGCCGCAAGACACATCCTGCGACTACACACAACGAGCTCATCAAAGACGGCCGTTTCGTGCTCGTAGGACGCGGGCTCTACGCGCTCAAGGAATGGGGATATGAACCGGGCGTTGTACGCGATGTTATCGCGGGAATACTGGAGCGCGAAGGCCCTCTCACACGCGATGAAATAATCGAGCGCGTGAAGCGTGAGCGGTATGTGAAAGATGCGACCATCGCGGTGAATCTTCAAAGCAATATGTTCGTACGGACCGCGGACGGTAAGTACGCGCTCGTGAAATAAGACGGGAGGCTCATTCTCATCCATTTGTTAATAAAGCCCATTTGGGCGCGCCGGGATGGTAGAATCGGGGGATGGTTTTCATAGGGGAACATGAACAGCAGGGAGTCATAACGACCGGCGAGATACGCAGTATATTTAAGGAGCTCCTCAGTTTTGATTTTCACGAGATCGTCGACGGTCAGATAGGAAATCAATGGAGCTTTTCCCGTTGTTTGTTCTTGAGCATACTTTTCTGGGGACTTCTCAGCATTCTTTGGCAAATGATACCGAACTTGCCGCTCTTCGCCTTCGGGTGGCTCTTGGGGACGTCGCCGGTATGGCTCCCCGTCGTGATGTTGATAATCGCCTGGAAAGTATGGGTTTGGTTCGCTCAATCCGGCTATATATTCAAGCGCGACGCGGTACTCTTGGAGGTAAAAATGCCGCGCGACATCACGCGCTCGCCCCGTGCGATGGAAAATGCGCTATCGATGCTCTGGACCGACTCAGGCGAGACGACGTTCCTCAACCGTATCTGGCAGGGCCAAGTGCGTCCGTATTTCTCCCTCGAGATCGCATCGTTCGGCGGAGAGATCCACTTCTATATCTGGACCTGGCGTAACTGGCGATCGAACGTAGAGGCGATGATGTATGCATATTACCCGGAGGTTGAGATGGTCGAGGTTGAGGATTACGCTTCGAAGTTCAAATTCGATCCAGATACACAGGATTGTTTCCCGACCGATTGGCGCTATGAGCCGCGCAACGATGCGTACCCTATCCGTACGTACGTCGAATTCGAGCTCGACAAAGACCCGAAGGAGGAGTACAAGATTGACCCGCTCGCAGAGGTGCTGGAGCGCATGAGCAATCTGAAACCTTCTGAGCAAATATGGATACAGATCATTGTCACGATGTGCCGCGATACCCGGCACAAGAAAGGCGGGGCTTGGTATGAGACCGAAAGCCGCTTCACAGGACTGATCAGAGAGGAGGTGGACAAACTCATCAAGGAAACAAGTACCGCGGACCCCGGGGACAGGAACGCGCCCGACGCGTGGAAAACTTACGCCCGCGTACCCCGCTACCGCTATACGGAGACCGTAAAAGCGATGGAAAGGAACATGGGGAAGCACCCTTTCAACGTCGGCATGCGCGGCGTTTACATCGCCGATTCAAAGGATTTCGGCGCGCCGGGGTATACAAGTCTCCGGTGGATATGGAGACCGGTCGGCAATCCGCAATACATGAACCAACTGCGCCCGCGGCGCTGGGGCAATCCGTTCGACTTCCCATGGCAAGATTTCAACAACATCCGCTGGAATCTGATGATACGCCGCTACTTCGATTGTTACCGCCGCCGCTCGCATTTCTATTCGCCGTGGATCATGCCGCACAATATGATGTCGACAGAGGTCTTGGCGACCATTTGGCATCCGCCGTCAGCCGCTGTAGGTGCTCCGGGTCTCGCGCGCATCCCTGCGAAGAAGGGGGAACCGCCTGCAAATTTGCCGAAATAGGCAATAAATCGCATCATAGATGCATACGTATGCCCGAGCCTGTATCATTTCTGGAAAATATCTTTGAAAGGGGGCATGTACTCCTCACACGCCTGTCGTCACGATGGGATGCTCATGCGAATCGTCGCACCATAGTCATATTGCTGCTTGTGGGTACAATAACAACGCTCACGTACGTGTATGTGATACAGCCGCCGGAATCATTTCCTATTGATACGCTCGTTTCAGTTCCCAAAGGGCAATCACTCACCGAGGTTGCGAAGTCTTTACAGGAAGCCGGCGTCGTGCGTTCGGCATTTGCATTGCAGATTCTCGTGAAGCTCATCGGCTCTGAGCGAAATATCCACGCGGGAGATTACATTTTCAAAGAGCCGCGCGACCTATTTTCGGTCGCCCGCGCGCTCATTGTGGGCGCGTACGGCCTCGAGCCGTTGCGTATCCGCATACCGGAGGGGGCAACCACCAAAGAAATGGCAAAGATATTCGGCGGGTTACTGCAGCGCTTCAACTCAGAGAATTTCTTAGCTCAAAGCACACAGCAAGAAGGGTATCTTTTTCCGGATACGTATTTCTTCCTTCCCAACATTACCGAAGATGCCGTCATACAGGCGATGCGTCAAAACTTCGATCAACATATCGCCGCTCTCCGGCCCGAGATAGCCAGTTCGACGCGTTCGCTCCCGGATATCGTCATCATGGCATCGCTCATTGAGCGCGAGGCCCGCAACAGCGCCGATCGCCGGATGATATCGGGCGTCTTGTGGAACAGGATTGACAGGGGAATGCTTCTTCAGGTCGACGTTTCTTTTCTCTACACTATTGGTAAAGGGACATTTCAGCTCACCAATAAAGACCTGATGACCGACTCCCCGTACAATACTTATACGAGAAAAGGTCTACCGCCGACTGCGATCGGCAGTCCCTCACTCGATTCGCTGGAAGCGGCCGTACATCCGACCAAGAATAACTATTTGTACTACCTTGCGGACCACAACGGCGTTACCTACTTCAGTAAGACGTACGCGGAGCATCTTCGGAAAAAGAGCCTGTATTTGGGTACTTAGAAGACCGCTTGACTCAGCGTCTTGGACGTGGTTGCATATCTGTGCTCAGAAGTAGTGTGCCCGGGGAATAATCCTCAAAGGGTGTGCTACAGCCAACAAGGAGGTTGACATGGGCAAGCACGTTGATTTCGGAAAAGACTTGAATGTAATGGCTGAAGTCGTGAGGCGAGGGCTCTCGATCGGCATAGGCCATTACCAGCTGTGGGATGCGCTGTCAAAGCCGGGTTCCGGTCTGTGGCAAGCCGTACTGCAGTATTATGCGGAGGCCACGCCGCAGCACATCGTTGACAGCGTTTCGTGGAAGACGGCTGCACGGCAACACTGTTGCGCTCCAGACCTCGACACGCTGGACGCTGTTGTGCGTGAAGGACGGCAGCACGGATTCGGCAAGGTCGAATGGCAACGCCTTGTAGAGAGCGCCTCTTTCTTCATGGCGCTGTTCGACTACCTAAAGGTCGCGCCGCCCTTTCATGTCGATGTCGTTGTCGATTACCGGCTTGTACCGGTACTCGCGCCAGTCCCGCTTGTAGTGAAGGAAGAGCTGCTAAAGCTCGTCGATCCTGTGGCTCGGAGCTTGCCTATGGCGATCTACGAGGTGGAACATGAGCGGATCGCATGTTCCGACATCGGAAGAATGTTCGGTACCCTCGGACACCGCTTTGCAAATTTCCGGGAGTTGGCGGCGTTCGGTCGTTGGACAACGCAATCCGTCCGGCCTTGGGCAATGTTTGGCAACCGGTCAGTCATGGCACCGGGTTCAATGCCTTACTCACCGACGCACGAACAGGACTGGATCAACATCCCGGAAATCAATGGAAATCATCCGACAGTGGTTTCGCTGACCGGTCGGTTCTTGCAGGATCGTCTTTACTTCAAGTGTGGTGACCTGCTACTCGTCATAAAGGACGACACTATCGCAGCTTGAATAATGCTGTGAACAGCGGCGGCCTGCAACGGCCGCCGCAATTTTTTGAGATTTTGTTATGCTGTTGCCC
>CAZQGK010000038.1:0-6740 GCA_964592945.1 uncultured Candidatus Saccharibacteria bacterium | reverse complement strand
ACCATACTCTTGCCCGAGGAAGTTGATGTAGATATAGCGGAAGCATCAGAAAAGCACGGTATTCTCATGATCCGCCTGCCCAAGATAAATAAGAAACGCCAGACCAAATTGAAGGTTAGGAGTCGATAGCGCTTTCATCCACGAGGCCGAGACGGTAAATATCGAATGAGTTCTCGCCCTCGAACATATCCGACGGATTCGGAAGATAGAGGCGCTTGCGTGAAATTTCCGTCGTCGCATCCGTGATGAGCCGGTGAAAGATATCGAAATCTTCACGGACCGTCGTGAAATCGATGATGTATCGGCGCATCTGTGATGAGCCGTCGGCATTTTTTCTCTTCTTGCACTCCTGCACGATAAATCGCCGTACTTCTTTGCCGTACTTTTGTTTGACCGTGTAGTAATTGAAAATCGCCTGCATCACAAAAAGCGTCTTCAGTCCGCGGCCTTTGCTGAACGAGTCCACGAACTTGTGGTCCACGATGTCCACCGCATCGGGGTCAACGCGCGACTCCACCACCAAGTCGGAAACGGCTTTGATGGGAAGCGGGAGCCCCTCGACCTCCGCAAGCGCGACCACTTCGACGCCGAGCACTTTGTGCTTCGGTGCCCGCGCGAGATAGAAGGATATCGCCTGCAGATAGTCGCGCTCCATCTGCGCGCGCTTTTCTTTCTGCGCGCGGCGCGACTTGGCCTTGCCGAAATTAATCTCAAAGTCGGCGACGTTGCGCAAGTATTCGAGACCGAGCTCAATAGCCCCTTCCTTCCCTATTCCGCCATAATAATGCTGGAGAGCGACGTGCGCCGCGCGGCCGACAAAAGACGAAGGATTCGAAGGCGTATCGTAGACCTTCTCAACATACCGCTTGTACCAAGCGAGTGGATTGCGCAGAAAAGACATGAGCGACGAGTGGCTCCAGTGCGCGATGGGCAATGCTTCTTTGCGGACCTTTGCTCGTTTCTTGTGAGTGGGCTTCCTCATAGGTAGAAGGAGTATACCCCTGCCCCGACTTTTAGGGTATAATCCGCGGCATGGCAAAAAGAGCAAGTCAGGATATTAAGAACAAAAAGTCGCGTTCGAGAAAGACCAAGAAGCGCCTTGAGGCCAAGCGGGCCATGCTCGCCGCCCGCGCATCCAAGAAACGCCGCTAACAGCGGCGTTTTTCGTTTTGGACAAACATCCGCTAGCGGTATAGCATTTGGTAATGAAAGGAGAGCCGCCCGTTTTACGAAACTCAGCGAGGGCGGGACTGCATGAACGGTGGGAACGGAATCTGGATGTGGTCAATGAATGCATCGCCGCCGCTTCGGACGCATTCGAGTCCACCATACGCGACAAAGGCTACGACGACACGGTCCGGGACAGGGGCTTCTTGACCGAAGTTTGGAGCAAAGGAGAAAAACGGGAGGCGCTCGTGGAAGTGCTGTTCGGCCTTCGCCCGGAGAAAAATATCGAGGTGCTACGGGAGGCAATCAACAACAAACGGATACTCGTCGTCGGTGGTGGAACCTCAATGGATGATCTTTTAGCCGACAGCCGGTTCGCACCCGCTCTTTTACTGAACGTTGACCCGTTCCTCGACAAAGAGAAGCCGGCGCGTGGAGCAGCGGGCTATTACCGATCTTTGCCGCTTGATGCCGCATCGCCGGACTTTTTGCAGGGCCTCCGGGCTGAGGGACATGGTACGTTCGACGAGATATGGGCCACATGGAGCATCCCCCATTACTGCAAGACGCCGGACGAGGTAGCTCAATCCTTTGCGAACATGTTCAAGGCACTGGCTCCGGGTGGTGCGCTGCGAATATGCCCCATCACGTTCGTAGTGGATAAGATGCCGCCGGTTTTACGTCCCGCTGTGGTCGCCCAGCTTGTATCGGCACTCTCCGCCAGCCTCACGGCGCTCGCGCAACTGCCGAACGTGGAAATGTCGCGACACGATAACGCGCTCCCCGACGGCAGAGTGCTTCCTGAACTTTCGACCCTTATCATTCACAAAACCGCCCCCGGCAACGACCGCCGTTTGGACAAAGCCGAAGCGGGGGTATAGCATTTGTTGATGGTTGAAGATCTGTACCGGAAACCGCTTGGAAAAGACGAGTCCTTCCGCATGAACCGCGAAACGATGGGCGAGATACGAGAGGGTGACCTTGTCGAGAGTCTCCACAGAACAGTGACGTCCATCGATGAGGAAGGACGTAAGCAGATCCTGAAAAACCTCGATAAACAATCCGTCAGCGCGAGAAGTGCCCTTGAATCAATCCGGGTGGGCCTAATCCTCGACGACGCGGCGTGCAAGGTCTTGCAAGAGAGATACGGCCCGCTGTTCAAAACGAAGAAGGAGAAGTGGAGGATAATGTATATCTATCCGCATACGGGCGGCGCAACAGTGTGGGTAGGCCCACCAGAGCTGACCATTGAGGATGCCGCGATATTCAAACACCAAATCCAATCCGGCGACCCGCGTTCCGCGCGGTTCGAGCAGTGCAGACCAGTGGATATGTCCGAGGTCAAAAAGGTCCTCGATTCCTGAGCGTCGAATCAGGCCGTTCGTCTTTTGGACAAAGCCGGGGCGGGGGTATAGGATTCCGCGCAGCGGCAACAAACGCGGAGATAGACTTCGCGTGCCGATGGAGGCGATAATGAGTGACATTTGGTTGGAGCTGGCGCTTATAACATCGCCGGCCATTGTCTTCGGATTGCCTCTCCTCGTTGTGTGGGGCATCCGCGGAGTGCGTAATTTCCTGAATCCGGATGACGAGTTCGGGAATGGCTTCCGACACTTATCCCAAAACAACAAGTAATCGCGAGTCGACCGGGCCCAAAAGCCCGGTCGTCGTATTTGGGACGAACTAGGGCGGAACCATGAAAGAAGCGGCATGCTATTCCGTCCTTATATACGTAGGGCTTAGAAGCTAAATATACAAGCATATGACATTTACACTTATTTTGGGTGCTCTCCTCGGGGCTTTCGCGGTCGTTTTTGCGATGGACAACAGCGCACTTGTCACGGTGCATTTACTATCGTGGCAAGTAACCGCGCCGCTTGCAATCATACTCATATCCGCAGCGGTGCTCGGTATTCTTGTGGTGTTTATCGCAATGATTCCCCGGGCCATACAGCGCGCTCTGGACGACTACGCTACTCGCCGTGATGGGAGAAGGGCGGAGCTTGCCGCGGCCACAGAACAATCTCAGGCCGTCTGATTTGGACAAAGCCGGGGCGGGGGTATAGGATTGCGGCTGCGTCAACCAGCAGGCATGGAGACTGCCGATGTGGCATCGAAACAGCGTGAAGCTTTTTCTGGAAGACCAGAACGCCGACCCGGCGGAAATCGAGGCTATGGAAGCGCGAGCCAAAGAAGTCGTTGAAAGCGACGGCTTCTCGTTCGGCTCCCAGCATCTCGAATACGTCATTGGCGGGGCTGAATTGGCCCAAAAGTTTGAGCAGGCGTGGGCCCGCGACACCGCACGCTACGGAGCGCCGGCGTACGACCTGTAACGGCCTCATAATCAGAGGTCCCCCAACGGTCGCCGGCAACGGCGACCGTTTGATTTGGACAAAGCCGAAGCCGAGGTGTAGGCTGCCCCGCAGCGGCACATTCAACCTCGCCGCATATGGGGTGCAAGCCATGATCAATCGCCATCTGCTCATTACCCGCCTTGCCGAAAAGGCTGAGGGCAAAATGAGTCCCGAGGAGTTACGAGCGCACCGTGCAAAACTGCATGCAATGGGCGCAAGTGAGCTCGCCGAGTTCTACAAGAAAGAGATGGGCAAGGACCCGTACTCGCCGAACGCGGATCGCAAGGTAGAAGCGGCATAAGCTTGCTTCGCCCCCATCGTGATACGGCCGGGCCCCGCGCCCGGCCGTTCGTCTTTTGGACAAGGCGGCATCCTAGGGGTAGAATCCTGGCCGGCTGCTCGGGCACAGGCCAGAGCACAAAGGGCAACACAACAACAGCGTCACAGGAGCGCACGATGAAACTCACGGCAAAAGCACGGCTTCTCCGTAAGGCGCTTGGCGCTGTGGAGAATATGGGCGCGGATCCGGAAGAACTGTATACGATGGAGGTGAACGGGCGCAAGATAGTAGTCTCAAACGAAGTCTTCTCGCCCCGCTACTTCACGGATACCGCCTTCTTTGCGAAACACGTACCGCGGTTCGTCAGGGGTCGCACATTCTACGAAGTCGGCATCGGGTGCGGACTTATCGCGCTCGAAGCTTGCCTGAACGGCGCCAAGCTGGTCGCGGGGTCGGACATCAATCCCATGGCAATCCTTAACACACGGATGAATGCTGAGCGGTACGGCGTCCGCATCCGCGCGCATGAGGGCGACCTCTTCGCGCGTATCAAAAGGGGTCATCGGTATGAGTCCATCTTCTGGAATCACCCGTTCCATGCGGAAAATACCGAGCCGCGCACCATGTTGGAGCGGGCCATTCTCGACCCTGGCTACCGTTCCCTTGAACGTTACTTCAAGGAGGCGAAACCATACCTCGTACCGGGGAGCGGCGTTCTGCTACTCGGCACGAGCAACATCTCCCGTGTAAAGCTGATTTACGGCTTTGCGGACCAGTACGGATACGACCGCAAGTTACTGGTGCGCGAGGAGGTGCCGTTCGAGCATCGGTCTAACCAGCACATTGAGCTGCGACTCTACGAGTTCAGGCCATGCGCCTAGTACAAATAAACTCCTACGGCCGGGCCCCAAAGCCCGGCCGCTACGTTTTGGACAAAGCCGAGGCGGAATAGACAAATATTCATGAAGGAGTAGCATTGAGACTATGAAGTTGAAAATTGAAAAGAAAATTGAAGGCGGTATTTATAAGGTCGAAATTGTTGCCTCGGCATTTTCTGCAGAAGAAATCAAGAAAATGTCGACCTTTGGGTCTCCGAATATCTCTGTTATGCCTGAGTCCGCATGGCATGCCGGAAATTATGTAAGTGCTGTCCCAGTACATGCTCTCGGCCACACGTTTCAATTTGGGACTGAAGACCAAGCGGATAATTTCGTAGTCAACATGAGAAGTAGAATAGCGACCGCAATGAGCGAATTGCGCTCAAAAACCGATAAATTCACTGAGAAAAAAGAGTATGAGCTTTGAACGATACACTTTTGTGCCCGCCCGAGACATACCCTACATGATTACTGGTGCATTTATACTGTGTTTAGGTTTTTTAGGATACGTTAAACCTGATATTGCCAACCAATATGCCAACTTAATCCTCGTCGGCGTAACAGCTGTTTATGTTCACGTCACTTATGAACTACTCAGACAGACCCGAAATAATAAAAATTTACCCTATGTGGGAGTAGAATTCCTGATCGCATCAGACTTACGCGGAGATTTCTTCCAATCTTATGAAAAGTACGTTGAACAGACTCCTGAATTCCTTACTGTGCGCGCGGACGCTAATTCGGCGAACTCAACCCCGAAAAATATCGTTTTTGTCAAAGTTCAAAATACGGGAGAAAGTGTTGCAATTGCGCCAGAGCTAGAACTTAAATACAGCAGAAAGAATTTTCTCGATGAAGACCGAGATCGCGAAAAAAGGGTCACGTTTAAGGACTTGCAGATAAGGGATACGAGCATAAAAATGCTCGAGGTTTATGAACATCCGACGTCTGCAGACTACCTTGAGATTTCAAAATCGAAAGTCTGGTTCAAAGACATCGGGCGGTACCATACGGGAGAGAGCCCAATTAAAACCGATTTTTCAAAACGTACGAGCCATCTGCGAGACGATAACGTCTCGATTGTTTTTAGAATTGTCTAATAGCTCCGTAGCTGCTTCGCTCTTTCGTGGAAGCGGATGCGCTCTAGCGCTTTGGCTTCGATTTGTCTGATGCGTTCGCGCGTGACGCCGAATTCTCTCCCTACCTCTTCGAGTGTGTAGCAAATCCCCTCGTCGGTGAGGCCGTTGCGCATTTCCAATATCTTGCGCTCCTTGGGTGAGAGCTCTTCCAATATCTCTGTCATCTGCTCATTCAGAATGCGGCGCGATGCGTCCATGTCGGGCGAGGCAATAGTGTCGTCGGCGATGAAGCTGCCAAGCGTCGAGCGCTCATCGTCATCTTCGCCCACAGGTGATTCGAGCGAGACGGTGTCCTGATTGATTTTCTGAATGGTGTAGATTTTGTCTATTTCGATACCCATTTCCGCGGCAATTTCTTCCGGCAGCGGGTCGCGGCCGAGGTGCTGGTTGAGCTCGCGCACCTTTTGCTTGTACTTGGCGATAGTTTCCACCATGTGCACGGGGATGCGGATAGTGCGGCTCTGGTCGGCCAAGGCGCGGGTGATGGCCTGGCGAATCCACCAGGTGGCATAGGTCGAGAATTTGTAGCCTTTTGTGTAATCAAACTTATCCACGGCTTTAAACAAGCCCAAATTGCCCTCCTGGATGAGGTCCAAGAGCGTGAGATCGGGTGAGCGATTCACATATTTCTTGGCGATGGAGACGACGAGGCGGAGGTTACTGCGGGCGAGAATATTGCGCGCTTCGTTGTCTTCCTGGAGGATGCGCTTCGCGAGGTCTTTCTCTTGCTGACCATTGAGAAGCGGGTACTGACCTATCTCGCGCAAATACATCTGTACAGAATCGTATCCGGCGTCCGAGCGGCGGTTCTGCAATTTCTTGCTTGCCAGCACTGAGTCGGCCGAACCGTCTTCGAGCATGCCGCCGCCTTCGAGGACGTCGATACCAGCGACCGAGAAGCGGTCGTATATCTCTTCGAGCA
>CAZQGK010000037.1:0-6834 GCA_964592945.1 uncultured Candidatus Saccharibacteria bacterium | reverse complement strand
ACGATATTCACTTACAAACGCGTTGAACACGTCTAGGTTCCCCTCGTACACCATAATCGATCTAAAAAATCGCGCGTCGTATTTTTGTCCGTCTATTCCACACTCAAACGTAATAACTTGCGGCGCGTCCGGTGTAAATCCCTCGGGTGGTGTGTCCGAAAGTGTACCGCCCGGAAGTAACTGACGCTTAAAATCATAAAGCCAAAACTCTGCTTGCCCCACGCTTGCACCGTCTCGCACAGCAAGATCCGTCCACGCATGACGCGTACCTTCATCAGTAATCTCGGCAAGCACTAAAGCGACCCCAAGTTTTAACTGCCCTCCTTTCAAATACTCCTGCATATAATCCGGCATCTGTCCGACAGAGAGACGAGACTTAACATACCCAACGCTACGCTTTAAGGCGGTGGCAACATCCACAACGCTTTTCCCTGTTCGTTCCATGTACTTCGCAATAAAGTTTGCCTCGTCCACCGGATCAACATCGGCACGTTCTAAGTTTTCTGCCGCCATGATCTCAAATGTTTTATTATCATCAAGATCACGCACGACACATTGAATCTTTATAAGGCCGGCGATCTTACACGCGCTTAATCTACGAGAGCCGGCGACTACTTCGTACCTATCACCAACCGGCCGTACAGTAATGGGATTGATAAGACCGTTTTGTTTTATGTTGCCAGCTAATTCAAAAAGCGCGTCGCGATCTTGCGAGCTTCGCATAGGATCGCGCGGGTCATCTATCTTGTCCGTAAATATATCTTCTATCTTTTCCATGTTTTAATTAAAACCCCAACTTGCTACGCGAACCACAAACACGAATAGAATATGTAAAACAATCAAGACGACTGCAATCGTCAGTAAAATTCTTTTCACGATATATCTATAACTTCTGTCTCGGCCTTTAACTCTTGAAACTCTACATCCGTTACCCTTTTAATAACCAGTTGATCTGTTCCGGCAAAACCAAAAACTAGAATATCGCCACGCTCCCAACCAAGCGCGCGAACCACGTTTGAAGGGATAACTACACCAAGCGAGGTCCCAACCTTAACAAGTTTAGTGAAATGCAGGGCTTTCATATCATTATTATAACTATACCATACTACCCGACCACCTGCGCCGAAAGTTATTAACAGGTTATTCTTTCTGCTACTTGCAGATCAATTTACAAAAGATTAAAGTATAACCAACGGGAAGAAAGAAGTTTTTTACCCGTGCGCACGAAAGTAAAAAACTGCCCCCGGAACGGAAAAACCGAGGGCAGTAAAAACTATCACCCTTCATACTACAGGTTGGCTTTAGGTTAGTCAAGAGCGTCCGGAAGCAATTCCCCCCTCTCACACTCACCCCCCAAACGACATCAAACATCTAACGGGAAGAAAGAAGCTAAACGTGTAATACGAAGTTTACCATTACATTACGTCGTTAATGTTAAAATAGTCTATAAAATCGGCGAAAATAATTTTTGTCGAGCAAAAACAAAAAATCATGAAAACAGCTTCACAAAGCGCACAAAAGTTCGTAGATAGAGCCGGTGCCGCTTCTGGCGATTATGTTGCCGGCGCACAGGCTACTAGTAAAGATCAGGCGGCGGCCGCTATTGCGGCGGCCCCAAACTATGCGGCGGGCGTTCAGGCCGCAATCTCTCGCGGAGCATACGCGAAAGGACTACAAATGTCCGGTAAGTCAGGTTGGCTTAAAGGCGTTGTAGAGAAAGGAGCAAACCGATTTGCAGAAGGTGTCGCCGCAGGTGCAGGAAAGTACGCAACAAATTCTGGTAAGTACGACGGCGCGAGAGGCGCGGCCGCAAGTTTACCTCGTGGACCGAAAGGATCAGAGCAAAACTTTGCTCGTGCAAAGGCAGTCGGACAGGCACTACGCAAAGCCAAAGTCGGCGCGTAATTAAAAGTTTTACTAAAGACCTATGCCTATTCTGCGAGAATGTAATAATTGTCATCGCCTCGGTGGGTACGCAAAAAGCGCAGAAGCAGATGTCTGCGCCCGATGTGAACAGTTAGGCGAACCGACACCAAAATCCAAGAAAAGTAAAAAGGACGAAGAAGACGAATAATAAATAATAACAATGAGCAAACTATACAGAACACGCGAAGGTACACTTTCAGCAGTTGATACAAAGACACAACTCTCAACACTCGGAAGCGAGGCCGCTCCGGGTCCTTTACTCGTTCCTGCAAACGCGAAAACCTTAAACGCAATCATGTTTGCGTTCGGCTGTGATCTAACAGTCGCCGCAGACGGCGCGTATATCGTCCGCTTAGAAGGACCGGGACTACCCGAAGGACCAGAAACTCTTGTCGTTGGTGCGTCAGGCGTTCCAGTCGCTACTGGTGGCGTTTACACATCAGTAGCACAACGAGTAGAGATAGACATACCAGTTACTCCCGCAAACGAAATCCTAATTTTCGGTGAAAATGTAGGAGAAGACACCGGATCGACGGCCGTCGGCGTTACGTTGGAGTTCGCAACCTAAAACTAAATAACACTCATGAGCAGATCAATAACAGTAGAGGGAGACGTAAACGCCATAGACACAAGGACATTACTAACCGCGCAAGGCTCGGTTACTGCCCCTTCTCTCGTGGTTCCGTCAGGAATGACTAAGATTAAGAAATTCATGGCGACAATCGCGGCAGACGCGCTTGCAGACGACGGACAATATGTCGGTTTCATTCGACTAGGCGGCGCGGCCGTACTAAACGGTGAGGCAGTCATAGTGTTTGCCGGAGGCGGCAACCAGACGGTTCAGACCGGCTCTGATGCCGCGCCTAGCATCGGCCAAGTATTTGTCCTTAACGATGTGGATCTTGACGTTTCTCCTTCAGACACAATCTCAATCGCGGCAGAAATAGCAGGAGTAGACCCCGGAGACACAACAGTCGCCGTTACGCTTATTTACGGAACCTAAACCACAATGACCCCAGAGGAGGCTTCACTTCCATTCTTAACGCGCAAAATGCTCGCCTTCGAACACGGCGCGGCGTTTTCGCTTATTGTGGACTTGCTCGCCTCCTCGTCAGGGACATACGAACTTAGAGGATTTACCAAAGAGGGTCCATTTAACTTCCGCTTCGTAGCGACTGGCTCTCTTGCAACAGAATCGTTTACTTTCCGCATCCCCGATTTTCCAATATTCTTTACAGTTGTTGGCACGGCTTCAACTGTCGCGGTAAACGAGGCCGGTGTAGCCGTATTCCTCGGAGTAAACGGCACACGAAACATTATGTTGGTTTCGGGTCAGCCAAGCCTCTCGTATGGCGTAAACTGGCCCAACCCCGGCATACCAAGTTTTCTACATACTCGCGGCAGAATTGACGACACTGTTATAGCAAATCCGGGAACGGGCGCAGAGATCAGCTTCACTTTTCCCGATTCAACATTTACCCTCATTAAAAGCATCAGCTTTCTTTACACCGCCGGTGCGGCGGCCGCAACACGGCGCGTGCGACTAGAGATTATACCCAACGGCTCGGATATTGTCCGAGTGGCTTCCGCGAGCGATATTATAATTAGTGAGGCGTGGCTTATGGTTTGGTATCCGGGAGCCGGCACAATCATCGACACGACCACAAAACTACAACAAATGTCATTCCCCAACGATTTGCTTATACCGCCTAGCTCAACCTTGCAAACAGTAACAACCGCCTTTAATGCGCTAGACGCAATCACCAGTATTCAGATCTCTGGCGAACAGTTCTACGCACAAGGATAAAAAACAATGTTGCCTAAGCTCAAACCGAAAGACCTCATCGCCGCGCTTACGCTTATAGGCATAGCGTATCTAAAACTAAAAGGCCTTGACGGTGAGCTTGATTCCGTAGGCGCACTAATTCTCGGTTACTACTTCGTCAAGCGAGAAGACCACATAGATAAAGGCTTTTAATCTGTAGCCATGCCAGCCTCACTAGAAGACCTCCAAAAGCAAGTAAATATTTTGGAGCGTCTTATCCGACAGCTAATTTTGGCGCGGCAGAAAAAATCCGGTAAAAAGTCTCGGCAAGCACTTCTATACGAACAGGCACGACTACACATCGGCCGCGACGCTTCGCCAATGGACATCGTAAGCGATGATCTCGGATGTGCCGAAAGCGTTACAAACATAATCGCAAAAGTCATAGACTTTCCGATTATTGTCGGAACCGCAACGCTTTACGAGCGATTGTCAAAAGACACTCGCTTTACTCGCGTAAACGAACACGCTGGCCCCGGCACGATCGTTGTCTCCCCGACTGGTTCGGGCAACGGCAAAATTCGCGGTCATACCGGAATTTTAGGCCCAGACAAATCAATTATGTCGAACGATAGCGTACTTGCTATCTGGCGACAGAACTACACGATTGATTCGTGGACTGCTCGATACAAAGGTATCGGCAACCTCCCAATCACTTACTTTCGTCTCGATTAGCAGTATAATTTAACATATGCACGAACCTCTTAAATACCAAAAAAGGTATCTATACCCCCACATGAAACCACGCGATGTCGAGATTTGGGAGCGTTTTATCGACAAGTACCCCGATGCCTATGAAACGTGTCAGTACGACCTCCACGTCGGCGATCCACCTACGTTTAATACCTTAATGGACGACGGCACGGACAGAAACCAAGCCGCACTCTATCAACTTAAAATCGATGTTGTGGGACGAACCCCCGACCACATTGACATAATAGAAGTCAAACCGGACGCGGGACCGGCAACAATAGGCCAAGTTCTAGGGTATCGTGCGCTTTATATAAGAGACGAAAAACCAACACAACCAATCAATATGGTAATAGTAACAAACATGGAGCGACTAAATATGGACTTCCTCGCTAGAAATGCCGGCGTAAGATTAGTTGTAGTATAATTAAAAAGAACTCATGCCTATTATCGCCGCGACAATAATCAGATACATAGTTATTACCATCGTCCAATTAGGGATCGTGGCTCTCATAGACAAGTATGTCTTACCCCTACTCAACCGAGGAATAGCAGAAATTATGGAGACTTTTGGTGTACCAGAAGAAACCGCCAAAGATATAATGGCCAATGAGATTATTGAATTAGCGGAAAATGTTGGAATCTTTGCGCTAGTGCTATCGACCAAAATGCCAGTTAAAGTTGCCGAACGTCTTGGATTTACCACGAAAGGCTACGCCAAAAGAACGCTCGGGACAGCGACAAAAGAAAAAGTGGCGGCTGGCGGCAAAACACCTGTTTCTAAAACAGTTACAACGCCAACCGAAGCCGCGAAGATTGCAGAAGTTGTCGCCAAAGCCAGAGGAATAAGCTCTACCGGCTTTTCGAACTTCGCAAGAGTTATAACCCTAGTGATCGGTTTGCCGACAGGATTTTTCTTTGCCCTCGCACAATATATTGACTTCGCAAACTGGCAAGGCCCATATCAGAAGTTCTTCCAAAGACTTATATCTAACATCGGGATAAACCCCGATAGCCCTATGCCAAGGGCGCGGGTCGTTTCTACTGATATATGGACCCGAATTTACGCTACCATAGAAGAACTTGGGCCAATCGGTATTTACTTTCCGTTCTCCGGCAGAAGCGTCCCTTACTCACGCCTAGAGCTTGCCAATCTCATAGACGAAGTCGCCGCTAACATCGTGAAAGAAGGAGGAAGCGCGAGCTATAAAAACGTCATTGGCGCGGCGTTGCCTTTAATACAGCTAAAAACACAAACGAGAACTGACGCTGATGTAGACAAGATCTTTGCCAAGTATATACCAGTTACCCCAACGCCTTCGGGTGGCACAGGGCCAGTAACAGGCACGAAAGTATTTACTGGCATCGTCTCGCAGGGTGTCGTAGGAC
Organism: uncultured Candidatus Saccharibacteria bacterium; assembly: GCA_964592945.1. GTDB lineage: Bacteria > Patescibacteriota > Minisyncoccia > Phycocordibacterales > UBA2100 > UBA10103. The sequence goes on along the minus strand of CAZQGK010000037.1, from coordinate 1,004 downwards.
AAGGACTGGTATTTACGCCTCGACCAGACGACATGATCGAAAGCGTTGAGGAATTGCGCCAAGCCGCCGCAAACAACCTTGCGCCTTACCTAACCGCGCTACTCGGCAAAATCGTTTATGAGGTCAAGATCGTTTCGAGCATCATCACAAGAGACGGATTTAGGCAAACTGGAACTACGCAAAGAATCCAAACCGGAAGCTACGCCAACGGTACACCAAGATACAAAACCGTTACAAATAAGTTCGCCACCCTCGTTGTCTATGCTCTAACCGACAAGGGCAGTCGCACGAAACTCACTACAATCGTTTTAGGTCCAACCAACAGCGCAAAACTATTAGTTGCACAAAACGATTTGAGAACGATTGAAACGCAATTACCGGAGAGCATAACGACCACAGACATAAACGAAATTAAAGGAATAGAAACCTCGACTCCGGTTACAGTCTCGCCTCCACCTAAAGAACCGGCGGCTACCCAAAAGATAGATTACACAGCCGTCCTCCAAAACGCCGACAGAGTGTGGGGAGGAATTGCCGGCGCGTACAGACAAGGAGCTATAACACGACTTGAATATGGTAAACTTGCTTTCGACCTAGACGACACTTTATCAGATGTTCCTCTTGCCGAACTACAGAAACAGAGATTTTACAATGATCTATCAGATGCGGTAAGAGAGTACAACGCTCTACAAAAAGAAACCGGCGGCAAAACCGGAACTACTACAAAAGGGGAGCCAGCGCCTTCCCCTGCGCCCACAAAACCTACGACTACAGCTCCCAAGACCCCCGCACCGGTCAAGAAAGGGAGTACGGCGACTACCCTGTATGAGTGGTATCAGGCGCAGGGGAAGTCTTTGCCCTCCGTATCAACAAGAGCTAAGTTATACGAAAGTATGGGCCTCGGCAAAGCGTCATACTACACCGGCACAGCAGAACAAAATACTAAACTCCTTAAAGCCTTAAAAGCGAGTTAAAAACTCCTAACAGAGTTTTTAACTCCGCTA
>CAZQGK010000036.1:0-6849 GCA_964592945.1 uncultured Candidatus Saccharibacteria bacterium | reverse complement strand
GTGGGCTACTACCGCCAGGATTTCTCCAACCTCGATTTCAATTCCACCGTGTACGAGGAGCTCGCAGGAGTGATGGCAAAGGAGGTAGAAGGGGACATGCGGCACGTCGCGGCTGGGTTCCTCATCACGGGCGACCTCATCCACACCAAAATCGGGCACCTCTCGGAAGGGCAAAAGGGTCTTGTGGCATTCGCGCGCCTGGTACTTATGAAGCCGGGCCTGCTCATCCTCGACGAGCCGACCAACCACATCAACTTCCGCCATGTGCCAGTCATCGCAAAAGCGCTGGATGAATACGACGGGGCGATGATTCTCGTCTCGCACGTGCCCGAATTTGTTGCGAAAATCAGGATTGACGACACCCTCGACCTTGAAAAATAGTCGGTCTATAAAAAAGTTCGCTCCGCACCCGGGGGTGCGAAGCGATTGTTCCGGTGTATTACCGGTCTCACCTTGCCGCGGTCTTGGCCGCTGCGGACACGACGAGGCCGCACGCGCGTGCCAGATCGCTGTCCGGATACGAGCCGCCCGGCATCGTGATGAGCTTCTTGGCGGCATCGTCTTCGAAGACGCGCGCCGCATCCCAGCCACTGGTGGCGGCAGCGAGCTTGACCTTCATTGCGCCAGCGTCCGGACGTATTGCCACGCCCTTGGCGCAATCGGCGGCCAGCAGTGAGATTTGGCCGTCGGTGAAGCTCTTCTGCGTCGCCTTCACCATGGCGGCGGCTGTTTTGAACCCGAGATTGGGCGCATTCATCCAGCCGAAGCCGAGGAAGCCGACGAGGGCGAATCCGAAGACCGCTCCCGCCGCAAATCGCCTGAGCGATTTTCCGTCGAGATAGTCCTGTAGCGCTTGCGGCATGTTCATAGCCGAAGCCTTTCCCTAGTGCGGGAGCGGAGGGTTCCGCCCCAACACCTCCACCGTAACACTTGAGGGGAATATAGATAGCCCAGAGCTCCGCCTCAAGAGGGGGAAGAAATAGGGGCGGCGGGCGAGGTTCCCTAAAATTCCGATCTATGGGAATATTTCGTCATGGCGAAACGGTACAAGATACGGTCGGAAGTGGTGCTCTGGCCGGGGGCGCAGGGCGCGTGGCATTTTGTCTACGTCGATAAAAAGCAGTCGGAAATAATACGCAAAGCGTATGCGGGTCCGCGCAGGGGATTCGGTGCGGTGCGCGTGCGCGTGCAAACGGGAAAAACGACGTGGGAAACATCCATCTTCCCCGACAGCCGCTCGGGCGGCGTCTACGTCCTGCCGCTCAAAGCCTCGGTCCGCAGGGCCGAGGACATCGCCGCGGGCGATACCATTTCCTTCACACTTGAGATTTAGGAGAGAGTGTGTCGTACAAAATACGCGGTTGAACCTGGCATGCCGGTTCTGGTAGACTACGGGCATTATTATTCATCTCATTTATTGCCTATGCATACACAAATCACGGCAAGAACCAGCAAGTTCGCGCTCGCTGCGCTCGCGCTCATACTCGTTTTCGGGTTCGCTCTCCCCGCATTTGCAGGAACGACGGTGCCGGGCCATGCGAAAAAGGTCGCGAGCGGTGCCATCGATGCGGACAACAACGGGTACCCAGATGCCGGCATCTACGTCAACGGCCACTACACCGCGCTCTACGCGTACGATGCGAGCGGCGACTGGTACTGGGACCTCGGCGACGGCCGCATTCTCGGCTCGGTCGGCTCGGTCGGCGCGCTCGACCAAGCGACGCTCACGAGCTGCAACTATGTCAACAATTACCGCGCGGATTTCGGGAACGACCCCTTCATGAACGAGGGGTGGATCCAGAACCACATCAACTGCAGCGGGTATGACGACAATAATCAGTACAACTATCTCATCGTAAGCCAGACAGACCCGCGCTACACCGGAAATCCGGATTGGGCGGTGTGGGGCACGTGGGAATATCATGTGCTGACCATGAGCCACTTCGGCAATCTCACGGGACCGCAGAATCACGTGAATTAGCCGTTCATTTCGGCAAAAAGAGCGCCGCGAGGGCGCTCTTTTTGTATGTTCTTTCGCGTGATAAAATTTCGCTGTGGATACGTACTCTTGGTATTCGACTTTGATTAAGCCCAGTTGGGCTCCGCCAGCCTGGCTCTTTGGGCCGGTTTGGACAGTACTTTATGCAATCATCGCAGTTTCATTCGGCACTGTCTTTTACAAAGCCATCACCCGACAAATCCCGTGGATTGTCGCTCTTCCTTTTGTCCTCAACCTCGCCGCCAATTTCGCCTTCACCCCGCTCCAATTCGGCCTCCAAAATAATTTCCTCGCGGCGATAGACATCCTCCTCGTCCTCGGCACGCTCATCTGGGCACTTATGGCGATTTGGCGAGCCGCGCCAAGATTGCGCTGGGTCGTGTACGTCAACATCCCGTATCTTCTTTGGGTCTCATTCGCAACCGTGCTCCAGCTCACTATTACGTATCTGAATTTGTAGGACTAGAAGCCGAGGGATTTGAGGAAGCTATCGAGCTCTGCGCCCTGGATGGGGCGGTATTCGCCGGATTTGAGGCCCCCCAATTTGATATTCATAATCCGCTTGCGCAGAAGATGAGAAGTCGCGAGGCCAAAAGAACCACACATACGGCGGATTTGATGTTTCTTGCCCTCGGTAAGCGTGATTGAAAATTTCCGTTCGCCCAATACTTCCACGATGCACGGCTTCGTGACGTAGCCGCCGATATCTACGCCCCGCTCCATCTTGGTCTTAAAATTCGTCGGCAACGGCTCGGTCGTCATCACCTCGTATTCCTTCTCGTGCGCGCGGTCCGGGTTGAGCAGGGCATCGGTGATACGGCCGTCATCCGTCAGGATGATGAGCCCGTAGGAATCCTTGTCGAGTCTCCCGATAGGGAACACACCTTCTATCGGAAGAATTTCTTTGATTTCTTCCTCGCCCTCCTGCGCGGAGTGCGTAAGGACGCCGCGCGGCTTGTAGTAGGCGAAGTAGCGGTATTTGGTCTGCCGCCATTTCACTTCCACCTTGTCCTTTTCCTGCACCTTATCGCCGAGGACCGCTGGGCGGCCGTTCAAGATAACGAGCCCCTTCTTGATGAGCTCATCCGCTTCGCGGCGCGTGCAGTACTTCTGAACGGCGAGGTACTTATTTATCCGCATCGGGAATTCATGTTTGTCGGTGCTCATAGGTATCTCACGGGGTACACTACCACTATATGATGCATTGTACCTATATTTTGGAGTGCGCCGACAAGACGCTCTATGTGGGATGTACCAACGACTTGGAGAAACGGCTCAAGCAGCACAACACTGCTAAAGCGGGCGCGCACTACACGAAAATCCGCCGGCCCGTCGCGCTCGTGCATTTCGAACGGTTTCGCACGCTTGCGAAGGCGCGCGCCCGCGAAGCCGCAATCAAACGTCTCACACGAAAAGAGAAATTGGCGCTGATACGGGCGTGATACGATACTCCTAATTATGAACTCCAAACTTCTTTCATCGCGCCACGGGATAGCGCTCGTAGCGCTTGCCGGGCTCTTCCTGCTCATCCACGTGTGGGCGTACCTGAGCCGCCCGGATATCACACTTCCTTTGTATTACTTTTGGCCCCCGGTTGATATACCGGTACATATGATATTCGGAGCGTGGCTGGCTTTGTTCCTCCTCTATCCTAATGTTCTTCGCCGCACCAATCCGCTATTCGTATTTTCCATCGCGATGCTCGTGGGAGTAGGCTGGGAATTCTTGGAGTACGGTTTTGATGTCTTGTACGGCGTAGCCAACGGTTTTTATCCCGCACACCACGGGATGTGGGACAGCTACAAGGATATTCTGGACAACGGCGTGGGAACTACAGCGGCTTTATATTTTTTCCGCTTTCTCGTGTAAAAAAGGATTACGCCTCGCCGCGCCAAAATGCACGTTCTATCTGGTCATCCTCAGGCTCTCCTCTCTTTCTTTCGTCGGCTTTTTTCGGGGGAATCGGCGGCGATTTATGGTTTGCTTTTGCGGCCGCCTTACGGGCCTTTTCGTCCTCTAGCCATTCCGCATGTTCGACGTCGCGCATGGCGCAATTGTAACTCCGGGCGGTCCATGTCTCAACATTAGACGAATGATGGTAGAATCAGCGAATACAATTTTGGCACTATGGGCATTGTATTTATCACGATATACGGCGATTCGGAGAAAGCGTTCGTCAATGCTCTCCATAAAGAAACAGGGCGCGGAGTCGACCTCGTGCTGTTCGAAAAACCGAAACCCCGGACGCTTGCCGGACGTTTTCGGAGCATGCTCGCGGCGGCCCGCGCAGGAATTCTCATCCGCGAAGTGTGGTACGGAATGCTCCTCCGTCTGCGGCGCGAGACGGGGGCGGTTCTCCGGTATTTCAAGGAGAGTTCGCCATTCGAATCGTCGCCGGGATACGACCCCGATACTCTTGAGGTCGAGGACATCAATTCGGAAGAAACCCGCGCACTTCTTGAACGCCTTTCTCCGGACCTCATTATGGTCCTCGGAGGTTCTGTCCTGAGGCGGCCCGTTATAAAAACGGCCAAGAAGGTGGTCAATCTTCATATGGGTCTCTCTCCACATTATCGCGGTGCGGTGGCGAATCAATTCGCCGTGCTCCGGCGCGACGTGGGACGCATCGGCAACACCATCCACTACGTGACGAACGGAGTAGATACGGGAGATATCATTGCCTGTATTCAGGCGGACACGACGAAGCCTCCCGCAGATATGTTCCGTGCATTGAATTATGAGACGCGGAGGAAGTACATCGATATCGCCAAAAGGGTACTTGCCGGGGAAGATATCCCGGCGCAGAAACAAGATAAAGGGACGGGAGATTTTTTCAGTTTGAGCGAGTGGACGAACGAGGCGCGTTACCGGGTTGTCTCTCATATTCTTCGCTGGGAACGCACCGGCAGTCTCTAGATTTCGCCGTTTTTTATGCGCTTGCGTAAAAGTGAGGCCTCCGCATTAAAGAAGTGAAGGTTATGAAAGGAAGCAAGCTTCATCCCCGTAAGCTCGTACGCGCGCATGAGGTGGCAGATATAGGCGCGTGAATAGGTGGCACAGATATCGCATTTGCACGAAGGGTCCAGCGGACGCTGATCGGTGAGGTAGCGACGGTTGCGTATCTGAAGCCGGCCCTTTGAAGTGAAAATGGTCCCGCGGCGCGCGTAGTGCGTCGGCGCGATGCAGTCGAAAGTGTCGCCGCCCGCGCTTGCGATGTACGGAAAATCCTCCGGGTGCCCCACACCGAGCACATGCCGCGGCTTCTCCTCCGGGAGTTCGTCGTGCACATGCTCCAGCATTTTTTTGAGCGAGCGTTTGTCGTAGCCGAATTCTCCGCCGATGCCGAATCCTTCGAAGGGCAGTGCACCTATCAGGCGGGCACTTTCGATGCGCATGTTCTTGAAGCCACCTCCTTGGATGATGCCGTACAATGCCTGCTTGGTCTTGCGGGCTTTGAGACACTGCGCCGCCCACCGGTGCGTCCGCTCGAGCGAGGTGCGCAAATAATCCTCACTGGCGAGAGGCGAAGGGCATTCGTCGAAGGCGAACATGATGTCTGCGCCGAGCGCTTCCTGTATGCGGATAGATTCCTTGGGACTGAGATAGAGCTCCGTGCCGTCGACAGGCGAGCGGAAGTGTACGCCGTCTCCCGTTATTTTGATGTGCGTAGGCTGCGTGCCTTCGGGGATGCGACGCTCCTGTTCTTCCTTCAAAATCTTGCCGACGCCGTGGTCTTTGCCGAATCCTAGACTGAACACCTGGAATCCGCCTGAGTCCGTCATGAGCGGGCCCTTCCACTGCATGAATTCGTGAAGTCCGCCCGCGCGCTTCACTTTTTTCTCTCCGGGGGCAGTGTGGAGATGATACGTGTTGCAGATAAGGACTTGCGAGCCGGCAGCCGCGACCTCGTCGCTCTCGAGCGTGCGCACCGTGGCGCGCGTTGCGACGGTCACGAATGCCGGCGTTTCTATTTCGCCATGCGGAGTCGTTATGACGCCCAGCCGCGCGCGCGATTTTTTTGAGCGTTTGAGGATCTTAAATTCGAACATCTAGCACAGAATACCCTAAAAGAGGGCCGATTGTGATAGCATGCGGGCATGTTGATAGATGAGTTGACAATTAAGGTCAAAGCGGGTGATGGCGGCAACGGGGCCGTCGCATTCAATAAGGTCAAGCTTTCACGCGGCCCTACGGGCGCCGACGGCGGCAATGGTGGCAGCGTGTATTTCGAGGGTACGGGCGACATCAATGCGCTGATGGTCTTCGCGAGCAGACAGGAAGTCGAAGCCGAACGGGGCCGTGACGGTCGCGGCCAATTTCTCGATGGCCGCAAGGGCGAGGACCTCGTCCTGAAGGTCCCGACGGGTACGACGGTCACCAACCTGGGAACGGGCTTTAAACAAGAAATATCAGAAGCGGGGCAGCGCGTGCTTGCCGCAGGCGGCGGCGTGGGCGGCAGGGGAAATTTCAAATTCCGCTCGGCAACGAACACGACGCCGATGGAGCACGAGGATGGGACAAAAGGGGACGAGGCCACCTACAAGCTCGAACTCCGCCTCATCGCCGATGTGGGATTTGTCGGTCTGCCCAACGCCGGCAAATCAAGCCTCCTCAATGAGCTCACTGCTGCCAAGAGCCGCGTCGCGAATTACCCATTTACCACACTGGAGCCGCACCTGGGCTCGTACTACGGCGTCATCCTCGCCGACATTCCCGGCATCATCGAAGGCGCGTCAGGCGGCAAAGGGCTCGGCGTCAAATTCCTCAAGCACATCGAACGCACCAAAGTCCTTTTTCATCTCATCTCCGCCGAGTCCGACGACGTTGCGCGCGACTACAAGGTGATACGC
>CAZQGK010000035.1:0-6981 GCA_964592945.1 uncultured Candidatus Saccharibacteria bacterium | reverse complement strand
TAGGCGCGTTGTCAATCAGGCGCTTGCACTTACGGCAGAAGTGGCTCGCGCCAGGCGCACCGAAGCCGAGGAAGTTGCCGCAACAGTACACCTTCGATGCGGGTTGACATCGCTCGTTGCGATCCTCACGCGCCGACGTGGATACTGGCGCGCTAGGGGGTGCCATGCTTCGAGTCTCTGTGATCCTGCTTGCCTTGTTCGCGTTCGTCGCCTGTAACGACGCGCCGCAGTCCTTCGTGGACGAGCCCGCCGCTACTGACAGCGAATCCGATGCGCCGCTGGACGAGCGTGTCGAGTGCGACGATGCGTATCCGGATGATTGCATTGCGCCTTACCCGCCCGATCTCGACTGTAGCGACATGCCGTATCGCCGGTTTACGGTGCTGCGGCCTGACCCGCATGAGTTCGACCGCGACCGCGACGGCACGGGCTGTGAGGTCGATTGATGCGCTGGATACTGCCGTTGGGATTGGTCGCGCTCGCTGCGCTGTCGTGTGAACCGGCGTCTGACGATCCGCCCTACGAGCCTTCGACATACGAGGTTATTGAGAGCGCGGGGCTCACGGAATACTTCGACGAGATGCGCGAAGAGTCGTACGACGAAGGGCATGACGCCGGATACGCATCCGGCTACGACGACGGCCGCTACGAGGGCGAGCGTGCCGGTTATGACGACGGCTACGAAGTCGGGCACGAAGAAGGCTACGACGAGGGTTACGAGGAAGCCTACGAAGAAGGCCGTACGGATGGCTTCGATGAGGGGTACTCGGTCGGCTACGACGAGGGCAAATTCGGCTATTGAGGCTGCTTGACGAGGATCGTTGACAGTCGGCCACCTGCGGGTGGAAACTGACGCCATGACTGACTGGATTCGCACTCTTCCCGTTTGGTCGCAGAGCTTGGTTGCGATCTCAGTGGTTCTCGCAGCGGGGGCCGCGTTCATGGGCGGGTTGTACGTCGCGTTTGTCGTCGTCACCAGCTAATACACCGCGTAACCCGCGGCCTCCATGATCTCCCGCTCGTCCTCGTTGTCGTCCTCGATGCCGAGTAACCACGCCTCATACAGGAGATCGGGATGCTCGCGCCAGAAGTCCAGCCGGTCGTACTGCTTCGCCTTGTTGTGATTCTTGACCTCGTCGAGCGCGTTGAAGTCCTTCTTGAGTGCATCCTCCGCCGTGTCGAGCGTGCCGCCGTACAACGCGACGTATTCCGGCGCCGCACGTTCGACGTAGGCCGCGCGCATGTCGCTCGCGGAGTCGAACCCCGACAAGCTCTGGACGATCGCCTTAATGCGTTGCGACCCCTCGCCGTCGTAGTCCCATGCTGCGGCGAGTTGATCGCGGACGAATGATTCCCATCCCTCTTCGTTCCACAGCTTCTCAACAGAATCAATCTCAATCTCCGGTCCGCGTACGAGGTCAACTTCTCCGCGCTCTACGAAGTCGCCGTCCACAATCCGCAGGCCAAGCGGCGCAGCACGTGTCTCGAAGTCGCGCTTCCATCGCGACTTGATGCCTGCTTGTGCGTCCATGTCGCCCGCCTGTGTTGCCGCGTTGTATGCAGCGCGGAAGTCGCCGCCTGCTTCTTCGATGTAGGGCTCGGCGGCGTTGACCGTCTGCCGATATTCGGAAGCACGCGACGACCGTCCACCGAGCGCCTGAAAGTTCCCCTCCGGAAATTCGCGCTGCGCTTCTAGCCCGTCCTCAGCGATCGAACGACCGCTCATCGGCAGGAACCGCTTTGCCTGGGATACGGCGAAGTCCTTCGGCCCTTCGACCGGATTCCCCATGATGTCCTCTTGGTAGATGAGGTCGATCAAGCTGCTCAGCGGGAGCGAGAGACGAGACCGCCCGAGGAAGATCGCCTCGTCAGCGGCCGCCTTCGGATCGCCGTTTGCAAGGTCCTGCCCCATCGCCGCGTATGCCTTCACGTAGGGGTGCAGTGGGCCGAAGAAGTTCACGGTGCCGCCTGGTCGCTTTACACCCAACCACGGCTTATCTCTGTTGTTCGGGTCCGTGAGGTTTGGCATGGTGCCGTCTGTCGCCAGTTGCGCCGCCACGGTGAGCGCAGTCGCGCCGGCGATCGCCGATCCGAGCGTTCGGCGTGCTTCCGCCCCGCGGATGCCGCCGCGAAGCGCGTCCGCACCAAACGAGTTGACGGCCATCATGAAGCGCGTTGCGAAGAATGTCCACGGCTCAACCGTGCGCTGCTTGTTCGTCAGCCCTGGCCGCAACATCGATCCGGTGCCTTTACGGATGACGGCGCCGAGCTCGCGCGCCTCTTCGGTGCTCATGCCGGTGCGCCGCGCAGCCTTCCACCATTCGACCTGAGCGACGAACACCATCCACTCGAAAGCGCGCTGCGCCTGCTTAACGATGGGCGCTTTTGCTCCGAGTTGCGAGAACTTTCCACCGTGCTCGAGCTGGAATTCAGACGGGGGGATCGCTGCGCGTGCGTCGATCGCCTGTGTCACGTCGTCGATGTTCTTCGCGATGTAGCCCGTCGGCTCCTTAGCAATCGAAACGAGGCTGTGACCGAACGCCTTCCACCACGCAACGTTATTCCGAAAGAACAGATTGTGCCCCTGGATGAGCGCGGCAGATAGGTCGGCCGTCGTCGTTGAGGCACGCTGCAAGCGGAAGTATTCCTCGATGATGTTCGGATCAACGCTGTCGGTGTACTTCGCGATCTCGTCGGTCACGGCCTGCGGGAAGATGCGGCCGAACGCTTTCGCCTCGCCGATGTTGGGCTCGTTGGCTTTTCGCGCGGCTACTCGTAGCGCGCGCTTTGCGTCCTCAAGTGCCTTCTCGTTGAGCGTGCTCCGGTTGGCCTTGTATGCATCCTTCGCAGACAGATAGGCGTCACGGAGTGCCTGCGGTACGCGCTCCGATGGCTTCTGCCCGAGCGGCTTGATCGTTTCCAGCGTACGACGGCCGGCGATCGAGTCGATGCCGGCTTCCAACCGCGCGAGCATGGCCTCATACGGATTCGCGTACTCGTAGCCCGCTGCGACGCCTTCGCGCAGATCCGCGAATTCACGCGCCTTTGTGTGTCCTGGTCGCTTCGTCAGGCTGCCCGCGCCGATGCCGCCCTTTGGCTCACCCTTTGGCGATCGCGTCACGATACGCGGGAAGTATCCGCCTTCGATCTCGCGTACGTCTACACCCGCCTCTAGCTGCTGCTGCGTCACGGCGTTGAATGAGTGGCGCGCGCGGTCGAGAGCTGCGGCCTGTTCAGCGTTGAGTACGTAATCCTCGGGGTGCTCGATGATGTCGTCGATGCGACCCTTGACGGCGGCGGGGATCTCGGCATCAACACGTATGCCGACGTCGCGAGCGATGCCCTTACCGCTCAGGCCGAGCGCCTTTCGCGACTGTTCGATCCATGCGTACAGTCCTGCGCGGGCTTGCGCCTTCTGTGTGTCCGCGAATAGGTCGCGCCGAACGATCGCCTCGGGAATGATGTTGCCCGCTCGACGCGATGCGCGAGCGCCGGCCATCGGTTCCGCGAACTGCGCGAATGACTTCAGGACGGGGATCTTGTTGGCGACGTCCTGCACGCGCTGGAAGGTCGCGCCTACCGCGCCCGTAGCGTCCGCGACGTCGGGATCGGTTGACGCTTTGAACGGTGGCGGCTCGTAGAACGCGCGCTCAGTCTCGCGCGGCATCCGTGCGCGCTGCTCTGGCGTCAGCGGCGCCGATCGTGCTTCGATCTCGCGGATAGTGGGGCCAACATTAGGAGCATTGGGGCGGCCTGGCGGCAGCCCGATTACGTCGTTGGCTAGCGGGGCTTGGGCGCCTTGCGTTCCTGTAGGTGCCGCTCGATCAATGCGCGGTCGGACTGCGCCTGTGCCTTCTCCTGGGAAGTCAGCGGGCGATAGATTTCGTCCAGCGATCGGGGCTGCGGCTTGGGTCGTTGCATCGCCCGCAAGTGTACTCCTTTCCGGCAGTCCTAGCACCTCTCGCGCGTACGGCGGCAAGTCGGTTCGGCCAGCGGCGATCGCGGTCCGCACGTCCTCGTACGCCTGCGCGTAGCGGCCCCATGTGTCGCTGATGCTCGCCGCTTCCTCGCCCTCCGCCGTCGCGAGATCGTGCGTCAGCCGGTGGTAGACGTCGCGGAAGTACGAACCCACGGCGCGGATATCCGGCTCGTCGGCCATGCCGCGTGTCTGTCGCTCAAGGTCGCGGAGTTCGCGCTGTGCGTTACGGGCTTTTCGCAGGCGGTCGAGCACGTCTCCGCTGTCGGGCTCGTCGATCGACAACGAGCGCGCCGCTCCTGGCAGTTCGTCCTCGATGTCCACCCACCAACCGCCGCGCGGGTCTTTCTCAGCGTTGAACGGACGGCCCTTGTTCTCGGCCGTGCGCTTCAATTGCGCGTAAATGCCGTCATCGACATGCGTCTGCTCGACCACTCGCATTGTCGCGCGCTCACCGGCGCCAGCGCGTAGCCCTGTGTTCGCGCGTGGGCGGTTGACGGTGCGAATGTTGCCCGTCTCTGTCGCGAGGTCCTCAGTTTCGAGATAGGCGCGCAGTTCTTCGATGCGGCGCTCAGCGTTCGTGCGCTGTGTTTCTATGCGGATCTCGTTGGCGTTCGGTGGCGGATCGTCGAAGTATGGCGAGGCAGAGTCAGGGAGCGCCTCGGGCGCAGGCGACGCACTGGGCGCAGCATCCGGCGAGATTCCGGCTGCCTCGGGTCCCTGCTGCTGCCTGAGAATGTCGTCACCAAGCGCGCCCGCTTCGTCACTCCCGCGAGCGATGCCGCGGCCGACGTTATCGACGATGCCGCCACGGATGGCAATGTCAGCGCCGCCGAGCCCTGCGCCGGCGCCGAGTACCGCGTTACGGAGACGCTCTTCAGGCGAGTCGCCCTGTGTCGCGCCGACTGCGCCGCCAACGGCCGACGCTCCCGCGCGTGTGGCGATGTCACGGCGTAGCGATGATGGGCCGCCGGTGCCGAGTGCGCCGAGCTCGCCCCTGAGTACCGCCCCTGCGTTGAGGTCGCCCGCCTCGGCGCGTCGCTTGAGTTCGGTTTCCAGCATGCCCCGATGTTGTGGGCGGGTGGTCTGCCACTTGGCGATTAACTGCGCGGTTGGCTCATCCTGCAAGCCAAATTGATTACGGTTGCGGCGCGGGTAGCTACGGTATTCCTCGCTCATCGCGTATTTACGGCGCAACGATAGGGCGTCGTACTCTTCCGGCGTGTAGCCGCGCATCATCAAAAAGTCGTCGTTGGGTCGGACGATACTAATCGGCCCTTCCCCGATTGGGCGGCGGGCATCTAGCCAGTTGATCGCACCCTGATCGCCGTTGGCGGCGCGTCGTTCGATCTCACTTCGTACGAGCTCGCTTCGCGCCTCTAGGTCGATGGCTTCTTGGGGATCGATTTTAGCGATGCCGTTGTCGTGTCGTCGGAGTATTTCCTGCACTTCTTCGTAGTCGTTCCCGAGTTTTTGCGTACTGAGCGTGCGCGACGTGTGCATCTCCACGCCTCGGGTCTGCTCGAGTCCGCGAATCGCCGTGAAGTCTCCGCGCGCAGCGCGCTTCTCAAGTTCGGCAATGCCCTCGCCGTAGAGAGCTTGCACGTCGTCGGATGCGAGCTCTTGCCGAGTTGCACGTCTGATCGCGTCGGCCTGATCTTCGAGCGTCCGCACAATGTCGCCACTCGGCATGTTGCGTAGTCGTGTGCCTGTTGGGTAGTCGGCGGGGATCTGATCGAGCGGGGTGCTGCCGATCACATCGTCCGCCGTCACCGGATTGAGCTCGCGGCCGTCCGGCCCCAACCGTCCCGACTCACTCCCCACGCCCCGCAAGAACGCCTCGACCGCCGACTCCTCTCCCTCCTTCGCGCCCGCCTGCCGCAGCGCACGGATCGCGAGCGCCGCCTCGGGTCCGCCCTTGCGGATCACCTTGATCACGTCCGGCACCGTGCCGACGCCTGGGATGAGCTCGAGCGTGCCCTGCCATACGTTCTGAGGGATCAAGGTGCCGGCAATGGCGCCGCCCGCCTCGCTCGCCGTCTCCTGCTCTCGCGTGGTGCCGGAAGGCGTCAGGGCTGGCTGTGCGGCCGGCGTCAGGCGATAGCCCGCCTTGAGCGCGCGCCGCGTGATCTCTTCGGTGATCTGCGCGGCCTTCTTCGCGCCTGGCAGCGGGTACTCCGCGATCGTGCCGGCGGCCTGCAGCGGGTCGAGTCCGGTGTACGTCCGAGGCTGGCCTTGCGTACTGAGCGTACGGCGGTACATCTCCGTCGCGGGGTTGTCATGCATCGCCTCGCCACGAGCTGCGGCCTCCTGCGCCTGCGCTTGGCGATCGCGCTCCTGCTTGAGCCGGCCGCGCTGGATCTGCGTCTGCGCGACGCTGCGCGGTACGTCGAACAAGTCCTCGAGCTTGCGGATGCTCTCGCGGCGCCCGTACCCCTGCGACTCACGGCCGAGCGGTCCTTCGAGGTTCGCAAAGTCCGTACGCGATCGCCGGACGGCCTGCTGCGCCCGCTCATAGATGCGATTGATGACGTTCTCGAACGGGTCGACGATGATGCTCGGTCGGCGTGGTGGCATCGGTGCGGCAAGCCGGCGCATCGAGCCATCTTCAAACACGACGCCCGTACTGCCGTAGCCGCCCTGCAAGGGTGTACCTGGGTCGAAGGCGTAGGGATCGACGTTGCGGCGGTCGATGACGTTGGGCGACGAGTATCCGCTCGGGATGATGTCCGCGAGCGTAGGCGGTGGCGGGGCGCCATTCATCGTGCGCCTGCCGTACTCCTGGTCGTCGGTGACTGCCATCTATCGCACGACTCCCGCTTGCAGTCCGCTAAAGCCCTTCGGTTCGTACAGGCTCCGCGTCCAGTCCCAATCTTCGAGCCCCGACTGCCCGAGCTGCGAGCGCACGCCGGATACAAGCAGTTGTCGGAGCGACGGCGGGAGCTTCGCCAGCACCCAATCCGGTATCGCGCCAGGCTGCGGCGCCATGCCGCCGGCCATGCCGT
>CAZQGK010000034.1:0-7013 GCA_964592945.1 uncultured Candidatus Saccharibacteria bacterium | reverse complement strand
CGACAATCCTTCGCGTTCGCATGTAATCTCTGAGACTAAGGCACTTGCTTTAGTCGCAGAAGTTCTTGGAGGGTCGGTACCGCCGTCGGCGGTACCGCCCTCCGGACAGCCCTTCTTCGGGAAGGAAGTCTGTCTGGAGGGATTCCTCTTACTAGTAAGTCCCTTCATTCAAAAAAACCATGACAAACACACGCGCTCGCACAATAACTCTCCTCGCCGCATGCGGGCTCATTCTCGCGGGGATGCTGTTCATGTTCACACCGCGTGGCGCGGACGCAGCGCAGACCACCTCTCGACTCGGCGGAGGCAACGCACTTCTGCGGGCGACGGGCGGTCTCGCGCATGCGAACCTCGCAAGCGATATTCTCGCGCGCCTTACTTTTGCTAGCACGAACGGGGGGCAGCCGGACCCGATTCCGTCGGATGGAGATAATGGGGCGGACGCTACTTCAGCGGGAGGTGCCGGTGGCAACGGCGGCAACAATGGCGGAGCTACCGCAGGCAACGGAGGAAATGGTGGAGACGGCGGAAATGCAGCTGCGGGCGGATTGGTGAGAGCGGGAAACGTCGTCTCGAACTCGACCGCCCTGAACGTAATCAACGCAACCATCGTTCGTATCAGCATCGGCAGATAATTCGCAAGAGAAAAACACTATGACAACACATCTCACAACAACCGGCATCGTAGGAATGATACTCATCAGCGCGCTTCTGGCGCCGGTGTTTGCCTTCGCACAAGTGTGCTCTCCACGTCCGGGTAGCGGCGTACGGGCTCCGAGCGCCTTCAATGATCTGAGTGCTCTTATGACCCGATTTCATCGCTAAAGAACGCAGCACTATAAAAAAAGTATGACAAGAAAACACCGCATTGTAATAGAAGGAGCCATCGTAGCGATTGCCTTTCTTGCGGTGTTTTTAATTTCTTTTAGCGCATACGCGGATGTAAGCGCAACGCGCGAGCGGGAGTCATCCGGCCGTACCACCACTCCTCCTCCACCGCCCCCGCCACCGAGCCCTGCACCGGCGCCCGTACCGCCACCCTCAAATCCATCCGGCGGTATTACGAATGTGACGACCGGAGAGGTTGATTCGGGTAGCAATACCGGCGGCAAGGTTACGACAGGAGATGAGAGCGTGGATGTTACCGTCGTGAATATCGGGCCGGTGAACAATACGCAATCGGTAATTGTCCCGAGCCCGACCCCTTCTCCAACCCCCTCGTGCGACCCGCGTACGCGGATAGGGTGTGGGACGCAGGGTCCGGACCGCACACGTTAGGTTGAATCATTATCCCTTTACTAATTTATTAATCTAGAGAAACTTAGTATGACAAAAAAATCATCGCTCTTCATAGTAACATTGCCGGTTGCCATCTTCACCGTGGCGCTATTTGCGTTTACGCTCACCGCGCACGCAGCGGGCCCATGGTTCGTTTCGCCGACAGGTAATAACAGCAACGATTGTCTCTCGGCGGCAACCGCCTGCTTGACTATCAACGCCGCAATCGTGAAAGCTTCGAATGGTGAAGTGGTGAACGTCGCGGCGGGTGTGTATGTCGAAAACGTGAGTCTAAACAAAAGCCTGACGCTCTCCGGGGCTCAAGCAGGCGTTGATGCGCGCGGCCGTCTTGCTGCGGAATCAATAATTGTTCCTCCTTCTGGGATAGGGCTTACTCTCCTCACGGGCTCTGCAGGAGCAACGATCGATGGTTTCATGATCGCGGGCGGCACGCGCGGTATTGAATCGCAGAGCGGGCCGCTGGACGGGTTAACGATACAAAACAATCGCATCGTCGCCTTCACCGATGGCGGCATATTCCTAAATGATATTGGAACGGACATGACCGTGAACCAAAACGCCATCGATGGTACATCAAAAACAACTAGCGGCGGATCAGTGCACTTGGATACGGATGCGATGGACGGATTCTGGTTCACGAACAACGATGTCGTAAATGGCGTCACGGGGGCAGGTCTGTTCTCAGACGGAACAAGGAATGTCGGTGTCAGTGGAACGAGGTCTCCAAAAATGACGAACAACCTCTTCCAGGCCGACGATGTTGGTGTGAACCTCGGACGCAAGTCGTGGGAGTTTGCAGACATCTCAAACAACACCTTCAAGAACAACGACTTTGACGGATTCCAAGGTGGTCCCGCCAACTCGACTATCGCGAATAACCTCTTCGACAATAACGCCCGTTCAGGACTTGCCTTAACAGGATTTGGTGGAGGTGCTGACGCGACGAGAGGTGCCCAGAACAACACCGTCACACTCAACACGTTCACAGGCAATGATGTTGAAGGCATCTTCCTAAGCACGAGTCAGTTTGCTGGCACGATCTCGACAAACGTCATTAATCGCAACAGCATCGCAGGTAATGCGTTTGGTTTCCGCTACGGAGGTACTGAATCTATCAACGCTGAATGCAACTGGTGGGGTAATGCAGATGGTCCTGGTCCCGTCGGACCCGGTTCCGGCGACACTGTCGGTGCGAGCGCGACCATTGACTTTATTTCGTGGCTCACGACTTCCGACCTTGTGGGCGATGCGTGCGCGGGCGGTGGCCCTGCGCCGGATGTGACGGTAACAATAGTGAAATACGTGGATGGAGTGCATGCGACGGCAGGAAATGCAAACTCGCTTTCGTTCCCGATTAATGCAAGCTGGAATGCGGTAAACATCGGTGCGGGCGCGGGAAGCTTCGCACTCTCGGCTGTGGGCTTCAACAATCCGAATCCGTATGAGGCGACGACAGCGAGCATGACGAGCGGCGCGGACTATTCGGCAAGCGAGGACACGACAGGACCTAATGTCGGTGCGAGCTGTGCCGACAACAAGCCGTTCGCTCTCGCAGGGTATTCGATTGGCGACACTGAAGTCGCGGCAGCAGGCGCTGCGACGTCATCGAGTGCTGTGCTCACCAGCATCGCGACGAGTAAGTGGATAATCGTGCACAACGTGACGTGCCCAGGCACGCTCATCGTCAAAAAGCAATACATCCTCGACAACGGCGGCACGCCGGCGACAACGACCGTCTCCTTCAAGGTCAACGGCGGCTCATCAACCTTCTTTGAAGCGGATGCGCAAAACGACCTCTCGGTTTCTTCCGGCCTCTTCAGCGTCGTCGAAGATGCCGCGGCAGGATTCACCACGACCTACAGCAACAGCCAGAATGGGAACGCCAACTGCACCAATCTGGACGTAGAACCCGGCCAGACCGTAACCTGCACCATCACAAACAACGACGACTTCGTACCGACTCCGCCTCCTCCCGCGAATGCATGTAATACCCCGGGAGTAGCGCCACTCGGCTACACCCTCCAGAACGGCACAGCGGGTAACGACAACGTCACCATAGCGCCGTTCACCATGTTCGTCGGATTGGGCGGCTACGACACGGTGAACGGTCCCGCAGCGGGCAACTACATTGTCTGCACCGGAACTAAGGCCGACAAGATAACGCTTGGGAACGGTGACTTCACCATAAATGCGGGGGATGGATACAACGTTATCGTGACAGGTAACGGCACGGGATACATAGAAGGAGGAGTCGACGCCGACAAGATCACGACAGGTGACGGAGTGCAGACGATACAGGCGGGCAACGGGTACAACAACATTGTTACCGGAAATGGGGACAAAAATATTACAGCGGGGATAAAAGCGGATCAGATAACGACCGGCTCGGGTAATGATGTCATCAACGCGGGCGTCGGCTACAACAACATCAAATCGGGCGCAGGAAATGACTCCATAACGACCGGCGCGGACAACGACACTATCGACGGCGGTCCGGATACGGATACATGTAACGCCGGAGGCGGGTACGACTCGGTAGTGAATTGCGAAGCGTAAATTAGTAATTAAGAATCATTTATGAACACATCATTAATCCGGAAAACATTCGTAACGGCCTTCGTGATACTTCTCGCGGCTCTTGCCTACATCGCGCTTGCTCCGACTGCGGACGCGAGCACGAGGGCAGATCGCACGCGTGAAGTAGGAGCTTCGGTAGGAGGTACGGGCGGTACGGGAGGTTCGCAGGGCGGGACATCGGGAGAAAGCGGCCAATCCGGAGACTCGTCAGACAACGAAACCTTGGACCAAGAGGCGGCACAGGCGCTCATCGACGAGATAGCAGACAACGTACCGAACGATGGCGACTTCCCGAGCCAAGAAGACATCGATGAGGCGACCAATCCGCCCACGATTCCCGGTTTTCTCGCCCTCTTCAATACGTTCCTCACACGCTTCCGGGACCGATAATCGTCGGAACATCTCTGCTGCGTGAGAGGGAATGGATAGGCGGGAAATATGCCCTCAGTAGAGCCAAGATTCTCCTTTTTCTGAGGCCTTGACCTGCCTGTCCTTGAGAGGTAAAACTGGGTGCCCAGAGAACGAATTATGAACAAACTATTGTCAATACCGCAATCGAGAATAATGGCTGTATTCCTAGCTATAGCCGTTATTTACACTCCGATGGCCCCCGTTGTCCTTTATGCCCAAGTAGCGACTTCCACTACAGAGACCACTACGGAAACTAGGGCAGAAAGGGATAGAACTGCGGATACCGCACCCCCGACCATAGAGCCTCACGAGAACGTGAACGCAGAGGCAACATCTGAGGCGGGCGCCGTCGTCTCGTACACTTCACCCGCCACTACGGACGATGTAGACGGCGCGGGCGTCGCGTCGTGTTCTCCTCCTTCGGGCTCCACCTTCCCGGTCGGTAACACGTCGGTCATCTGTACCGCGACCGACGTCGCGGGCAACACTGCGACGATGTCGTTCTTTGTAAAAGTCGCCGCTCTTCCACCGCCCGATACAGCAACGACCACTCCCGATACGGCCACGAGCACGCCCGACGTTATTGCCACAAGTACACCCGACGTTATTGCCACAAGTACACCCGACGTTATTGCCACGAGCACACCTGAAACCGCCACGAGCACACCTGAGACGGGTTCGACAGGCTCACCGCCAGCAACTCCACCCGACGACCCGTCCGCCGCTTCAAGCGCATCCACCAATTCTGCAGAGATACCTCCGGACCAATCCGGAACCGACAACACGGATTTCCAAAACATCATCAACGGAGCATCTGCGACCACCACGGGCGATACACTGCCCATTATTGATGCGAGCGCCACCTCCACGGAGGCACTCGCACTTGACCCGAAGTTCACTGTCGCGACGTCGACCGATGGCACGGGTTCGAAATTCGGCGGCACGGTGTTTACGGGAAGCGCCGTTGCCTCCACGACGGTCAAGAATATCCTCAACATCACGCGCTCGAATGTAGACGGCCCGGGCGTAACCAACAGTTCTCATATTACCGCAGACACCGATAACGTCGGCGACGTCACAACGTCCGACGAAACGTTCGCGTACACGGGAGATAACAACGGTCTCGGCGGAGAGGGTGATGCGACGATTTACACGGGCAAAGCCGTTTCAAGCGCGCGGGTCCTGAACGTCGTCAACACCAACTTTTTCAATTCCAACGGTCTCGTTCTCTTCCTCAATCCGCAAAACGGCGACGGATTGGATCTGCGCGCCGCCAACCTCTCGTACCTCATCGAAGGCGGCGTAGGGGCTTCTCCGATCAAACTCGGATGCACCATCCTCACGTGTCTCAACAGCGCGACCTTGCAGATACTCAATAAAAACGTCGGTACGATTGACAACAATGTTCTTGTGCGTGCGTCGACGGGCGGCAATGCCGCGACTTCGACCAAGGAGGGAGGCATCGACATACAGACGGGCGACGCCTTTGCTTCCGCCGCCGTTTTGAACCTCGTCAATACGAATTTCATCAACTCAAAATATTTGGTCGCGACATTTGATAATTTCGGCAGTATGCAGGGCGACGTCGTACTGCCCGACGCGGGCTTTTTCAGGACATTCTTCAAGAACGGCAATACGCTGCCTGACCTCAATTCAAGTTCGTACATAGTGTCCAACGACAACAACGAGACATTCATGGGGACGACCACCGCCAATGCGCTAACCGGAGGGAACATCGGGACGACGACAAGCCCGGGCAGCGGCCACGGGGAAATAAGGACCGGAAAAGCCTACACCTCCTCTACAAGCTACACCGCCGCCAACCAGACGCACGTCGGCGGCTCATCGGCGCTCTTCGTATTCCACGTATCGGGCGCGTGGAACGGTACCGTGAAGGGTCTGCCCGAAGGCATGTCGTGGCGACGTACCAATTACGGCATCGAGGTCTACAGCTCCGGTAACAATTTGTCCACGAGCACACAAGGTATCTACAATTCAGCAACGTTCATCGCTTCCTCGACCAACATTGCGACCGTGAGGACCGACGTCAACGTCTGGGCTGAGACCGGCGAGAACCGCGCGCTCACCGAAAACGGTACTTCAACTATCGCGACAGGTGACGCCTACGCGACCGCCAACGTCGTCAACATGGTGAACACCAACGTCGTCAACAGGAACTTCATCTTTGCCGTCTACAACATCACGGGAGACTGGAACGGGGACATAGATTTCGGAGGCCACAGCCCGGACATGAAGGTAACGACGACGGTAGACGCGCCAAGCCCCACGGCCCCGAACTCCGACGTTACCTACCACCTCAATGTTGCGAACAACGGCGATGTGGATGCGGACAACGTCGTCCTTTCGGCGGCGTACAACAAAAGCCTGCTCTTCATCTCGAGAAGCAACGGTATCAGTTCGGACACCTCGACGGGTACAAAGTGGGACCTTGGCCGCATTCCTGCGGGGGGTACCCGTGAAATAATCGCCACTGCACGTGTGTCCGCTCCGGGCTTGACCGCAGGTTTCTCAATGACTTTGCCGCTCACGGCGACCGTCTCGTCCAGTCTTCGAGACCAGGACGATAGCGACAATACACAGAGCGTCTCGGTCGTCGTCTCTTTGCCGGAAAGCGGAAGTACCGGAGATACTACTAATACGGATACTCGCGACAGAGGAGACCGCACAGATACAGGCACTACCCCGCCACCGCCACCGCCTTCCGG
>CAZQGK010000033.1:0-7070 GCA_964592945.1 uncultured Candidatus Saccharibacteria bacterium | reverse complement strand
TTCTCCAACCTCGCGAAATATCTCATCAACTACTACAGCATCCCGCCAGACAGATAGCGACATTCGGCGCTGGCCGAATGTCGCTATCTTTTGAGAACACCCCAAGGGTACTGCGATTTGTAGCTGCGCTGTGCGCAGACAAATCGGGAGCCCTCGGTTCTCAACGTTCGGTCTGCGAACTGCTCTCCGACACGGGAAAACTACAGTTTTCCCGACCCCTTTCGGTGTGGTGATGGAAGAATCGGACGAAATTTGATAACATTCAACTTCAAGGCCCTATCGTCTATCGGTTAGGACACAAGCTTCTCAAGCTTGGAAGCCGGGTTCGATTCCCGGTAGGGTCAATTGCGAAGCAATTGACCATAAGCACGCAAACTACTTTGCGTGCGGCCGGAATCGAACCGCGGGCTCCCTGTTTGTCCAAGAGCAAAGCGATTGGATACAAACAGCAGTGCCGAGCCAAGTGAGGCCCGCAGGGCTCGAAGAGAGCCCGAAGGTCTCGAGCTCAGCAGAGCGAGAGGCGATTCCCGGTAGGGTCATCAACTGGTTTTTGCCGGGTACAGCGTATGTGCGGTACTATTGCAATATGGCAGAACGGCCGAAATGGTTCAGGGGAGTGACGACGGGAGGCAAGGCGGATGTCACTACGGAGAATAATAAAAAGAAATCTGACTCACCACCTGAATCCGTCCAAGAGCCCGCGATAAATCCCAGCCCGGACAAGAGCGCCGAGCCCGATAGCATTTTTACTTTGAAAGGTGGAAGCGGCGGGTGGGAATCCGTCGATACCGGCGAGCGTGTCGAAGATTCTTCGGAAATCAACAAAGAGTCTGCGCTCGTGCGTCTGTATCTCGAGCTAAGCAGGAAACCACCCGCCAATTTCGAGGCTTCGGTGAGACGGGCGAATGTACAAGAGGTCGCTCCGACGCTTCGATCGTGGAGCGTGGACGCCATGCATACCTACCTCGCACGCGCCGACATATGGAAGCGGCCGTCATATACGAAAGCTGTATTTCAGGAAATTAATGAACGTATGCGTCTCGGTAGCCTCGCCGCACGGGAATGAATCCTATGCACTACCTGCACACCATGGTTCGTGTGGAAAACCTCGAACGGGCGATGGAGTTTTATTGCGGCAAGTTGGGGCTGGTGGAGGTAAACAGGCGTGAGGATGAGAAGGGGAGATACACGAATGTTTTCCTGAGGGCGCCCGGTGATGATGTCACAGCGCGCCGCGCTCCACTCCTTGAACTGACCTACAACTGGGACGCGGAACAATACACGGGCGGGAGAAATTTCGGGCATCTGGCCTATGCGGTGGAGAATATCTACGACTACTGCGCGGAGTTGATGAAAAAGGGAGTCATCATCAATCGTCCACCGCGCGACGGGCGCATGGCGTTTATCCGTTCGCCCGAAGGGATATCCATCGAGCTGTTGCAAATAGGCGACGCGCTCCCGCCCCAAGAGCCCTGGCTCTCGATGCCAAATGCAGGCAGCTGGTAAGACCAACACAACTGCTATAGTGGCGGGATGGACATCACGTCGGCGGAATTCGTGCGGGGCATACGGGGTACGAATGAGATACTCTCCGACCACATTCCGCAGATCGCCTTTATCGGCCGCTCGAATGTCGGCAAATCGAGCATTTTGAATTCGCTCACGGGAAAGCCAGGCATGGCGCGCGTCGGAGATAAACCGGGCAAGACCACGGAGATTAATTTTTTCCTGATTAACAAGACGCACTACTTCGTCGACCTGCCGGGGTACGGTTATGCGGCCGGCGCGCAGAAGGACCGCGAGAAACTACGCAAGCTCATCATCTGGTATTTCACAAGCGGTGAAGCGAAGCCGCACAAGGCCGTCCTGATTTTAGAAGCAAAAGCGGGGCTCACAAAATTTGACGAACAAATGATAGAAATTCTTAATGAGCAGGGACACACATATCTCATCGCGCTGAACAAAGTGGACAAGTTATCAAAAAAAGAACTTCCGGAGCAGTTGGCAAAAATTAGGAAGGCAGCAGGGAAAAGGACAGTCATACAAACTTCGGCTGAGACCGGACAGGGAATAGATGCGCTGCGTCAGGAAATTCTTGCGCCGTAACCGCTAACAGAACACCCACTCCCGAAATGCCCGGGAGTGGGTGACAGCGCACAGTGGCGCTCTATTCATTTTCGTCGCGCGGATATCAGGTCGTTTGCGCGACGGTACGAACCTCGGAGACGTTGAGGGCCTCGTACTTGTCGCGGTGAGCCCGGAAGGTGCTTAGCTGCGCGTCGAATTGAATTGACATGCCTTCGACGAGCTTCTTGCCGCCGAGCATGTGTTCGCCGACGAACACGACGCGGGGCATGGGTCCCTGATAGCCGTTGATTGCTACCGGACTGAATACGAAGCCATAGTTGATTCCTTTGCCCTTTTTCACCTTGGTGACAGTCCCCCGCAGGGTCGGCAGTTCTCTAGACATGATTCTCATCCTTGAGTGGACATGTAGCGCCTGAAAGACCACCCTTTCCTTCAGGACTCTCAAGCGTCACGACGACGCTCAAGACGCTGAAGGAAAGCGGGTGCAATTAAGCATCAGATTGCGCGCGGAGTCAAACTCACTCTTTTGCTCTATAATGCCGCAATGTCAAAAATTCTCGTCGCAGGTTCCATTGCCTACGACCGCATCATGGATTACGCGGGCAACTTTACGGACTCATTCGTGCCGGATAAATTGCACACGCTGAGCGTCAGCTTTCAGGTCGAGCGCATTAAAGAGGAGTTCGGGGGTGTCGCGGGGAATCTCGCGTACAATCTCAAACTGCTCGGCGAAGGTCCGGAGATGATAGGAACAGCCGGCTCGGACTTCGGTCGTTATGCGGACTATTTGCAAAAGCTCGGCATTTCTTCCGGTTCGATTCACATCGACCCATCGGATCTCACATCCGTGGCGCACATCGTGACGGACAGAGCGAACAACCAGATAGCGGCCTTCGCGATGGCGGCGGGTGCGAAACCGTACGGCGCTCTGCCCGGTGGAGATTTTAAGTGCGCCGTCCTCGGCGCGGGATGTGTTACCGATACGATTGCCATCGCCGCGCACGCGAAAGCAAAAGGCACCAACTATTATTTTGATCCCGGCCAGGCGATGCCCGCATTCTCGGCGGAAGACCTCAAGAAGATAATTTCCGGAGCGGCCGGACTTTTCTGCAACGACTACGAACTTGGCCTCATCGAAGAAAAGACGGGGTGGAATGAAGCCGCCCTTCTCGAACAAACGTCGCTTCTTGTCGTTACACTCGGCGCAAAGGGTTCACGCATTATGACCAAGGACGGGGTCATCGAAATTTCCGCCGTTCCTCTCACCAAACTCGTCGACCCGACGGGGGCGGGCGATGCGCACCGCGCGGGATTTATAAAAGGAATTATCGCAGGTTTATCTCTCAAGCAATGCGGCCAGCTAGCGAGTGTCGTTGCCGCGTATGCCGTGGAAAGTTTCGGGACACAAAATCACCAGTTCACGCTTGCCGAAGTACGTGAGCGGTATGAAAAGGCGTACAGCGAAAAAATCGCTTTGTAGTATAATCACACCTCATGGAATACGACATCAAAGATATCGGCTTGGCCGCGGAGGGGAAACGCCGCATCGAATGGGCGGAGCGCGACATGCCTGTGTTGCAGAAAGTGCGCGAGCGATTTGAGAAGGAATTACCGCTCAAGGGCAAGACCTTGGCGGCGGTACTCCACGTGACCGCCGAGACTGCCAATCTCGTCCGCGTGCTCAAAGCGGGCGGTGCCAATGTATTCCTTTCGGCATCGAATCCGCTCTCGACACAGGACGACGTGGCGGCCGCACTCGTAAAGGAGTACGGAATACCGACCTTTGCGATAAAGGGCGAGAGCAAAGAAACATTTTTCAAGCACATTGAAGCGCTTATCGCCCAAAAGCCCGTGCTCACGATGGACGACGGTGCGGACCTCGTTTCCACTATCCACAAAGACCACCCTGAGCTTCTCAAGGATATGCTCGGCGGCACCGAGGAGACAACAACCGGCGTCATCCGCTTGCGAGCGATGCACAAAGACGGTGCGCTCAAAATGCCGATAGTGGCAGTGAATGACGCCAAGACCAAGAACCTTTTCGACAATAGGTACGGCACGGGCCAATCGACACTCGACGGTATCATCCGCGCGACCGACGTGCTGCTTGCGGGTAAGACCTTCGTCGTTGCCGGTTATGGCTGGTGCGGCAAGGGGCTTGCGATGCGCGCCAAGGGTATGGGGGCAGGCGTTATCGTGACGGAAATCGACCCCGTGAAAGCACTCGAAGCCGCGATGGACGGATTTTTCGTCACGACGATGCGAAGCGCCGCCCCGGTCGGTGATATTTTCTGCACGGTGACCGGCAATATCAACGTCATCGGCGCGGAGGAATTCAAAGTAATGAAAGACGGCGCCATCGTGTGCAACTCCGGGCACTTCGACGTGGAGATAAACCTTAATGATTTGAAGAAGATGGCGAGCGGCGAGCCAAATATGCCGCGCGAGAATGTTCAAGAATACACCGTAAGCGGAAAGCGCATCCGCATTCTTGCCGAGGGCCGCCTAGTCAACCTCGCCGCCGCCGAAGGGCATCCTGCGAGCGTGATGGATATGAGCTTTTCCACGCAAGCGCTCGGAAGTGCGTGGATGGCGACCCAAAAGACACCGCTCGCCCCCGGCGTATACGACATTCCCGAAGAAATGGAGCGGGAAATCTCTTCGCTCAAACTCGCTTCGATGGGGATGAAAATAGATGAACTCACACCCGAGCAGAAAAAGTATCTAGAATCTTGGCAGCACGGGACGTAGGTCGTTGCCTTGTATGTATAAGCGGATAGTCGTCAAAGTCGGGACGAAAGTCCTTTCAAAGGATGACGGCAGGCTTGATGAGCGAGTTTTGCGGCATCTGGCGGAACAAATCTCTTTGCTGAAACGGAAGAATATCGAAATTATATTGGTTACCTCGGGCGCGGTCGGCTCCGGCAGGAGCTTGCTTACACTCAGGGGAAAGGAAACGGTTCCGAACAAGCAAGTGTACGCCGCGATAGGTCAGGTGAAGTTGATGAGCACATACTCGAAGTTGTTCGCGAAACACGGCTACCTGTGCGCGCAGGTCCTGGCGACGAAAGAAGACTTCCGTGACCGCGGCCACTATTTGAACATGAAGAACTGTCTTACGGGTCTCCTGTACGACAAGGTCATACCGGTCGTGAACGAGAATGATGTCGTTGCCATAGCCGAGCTCGTGTTTACCGACAACGACGAGTTGACGGGACTCGTTGCGCTCCAGCTCAAAGCCGACGCCGTGATAATTTTGAGCAGCGTCGCAGGCGTGCTCGACGGGTCATCGCGGGTGATACCAAAGATAACGGGCAAGACAATTGCATCGTTCAAGAAGCATGTGACGGTCGCAAAGACCGCCGGCGGGCGAGGGGGAATGGTAAGCAAGTTCGCCGTTGCCCGGAAACTCATGTCGCACGGCATCCCGGTGCATATCGCCGACGGAAAGCGAAAAAATGTGCTTTCGGGTATCATGAAAGGTACTGCTCTCGGTACGACATTTGTGCCGGGCGGGAAATCAAAAAAATACTAGTATGCGTCCGTGTTTTCATGTTGAGATAGTCACGCCTAAAAAAGTCGTGCTCGACGGCCTGTGGTTCGGCCCCAAAAAGCCGAAGCGGGTCATTGTGTGGGTACATGGCCTCGGGAGCTCGATGTTCAGCAAACTCGGTATCGTTGACCAACTTGCGGACAAGAAGACCGCCGTACTCATGTTCAACAATCGCGGACACGACAAGGTGGTGGGTGTAGCAACGACGAACGGTAAGCACATCCTCGCGGGCTCGGCCCATGAGAAATTCACAGATTGCGCTGATGATATACAAGGTGCTGTCAATTTTGTGCGTCGCCAAGGCGTGAAGGATGTTTTCCTCGTCGGTCATTCGACAGGCTGCCAGAAATCCATGTTTTGGGGGCACAAAAAGGGAAAGGGGGTAAAAAGTATCGTGCTGCTCGCGCCGATTGACGACCGCTCGGCAGAGATACACGTCCGCGGCAGGAAAAAAGTGGAGGAACTCCTTACGCGTGCACGTGGCTTGATACGCTCGGGGAAGCGGACCCATCTCGTTTCGCAAGGCACCGACTTCAATTTGTTCAACGCGCAGCGCTACGTAAGCCTGTGCTCCGGGAAAGGTCCGGAAGCGATGTTCTCGTACGCGCAAGCAAAAGGGAGCCCGAAAATCGTACGTTCCGTCAGACTACCCATCCTCGCTGTGTTCGCAGAAAATGACGAGTTTGGAGATCGCTCGGCAAAGGACATTGCTACCTGGTTCCAAAACAATATGCAGAACGGCAGGACTGTTATCGTTCCGCACGTGCCACATTCGTTCAAAGGTGGGGAGAAGAAAATCGCGGCACACATCCGACAATTTATCGCTCCTTCGCCAAAACAGTGAGATGACATCTCACTGCGTCGTGCGGGGTATACAAGATGTGGTAAACTGGCGCGCATGGAAAAGGGTATTCATGTGGTTCTCGCCCCGGAACAGTTGGGCACGTTGTGGGGCTTGCCCATCACGAATACTCTCATCACGAGCTGGATAGTCGTCGCCTTGCTTATCGTCATCGCCCTTACCGTCGGCCGGCGGTTGCAGATGGTGCCGGGCCGCTTCCAGACGCTCCTCGAATGGGTATTTGGTTTTGTGTACGACTATATCGCAGAGACCCTCGAGAGCCGCGAAATGGCCCGCAAATTTTTCCCGCTTCTCACGACCATCTTTCTTTTCATATTTACGGCCAACATTCTGGAATTCACGCCGGGCATCGGCTCGCTCGGCATCTACCACTCGTGGGGCGGGGAATTCCTTCCGCTGTTCCGTAGCGTGAACACCGACCTCAACGTCACCCTCATGCTCGCGATAGTCTCGTTCCTTGTCATCGAGATAACGGGCATCCTGACCATCGGCGTCGTCAAATATGGTGGGAAGTTTTTCAAGAATCCGTTCAAGTCGCCGATAGGGTTCTTCGTCGGCATTATTGAG
>CAZQGK010000032.1:0-7188 GCA_964592945.1 uncultured Candidatus Saccharibacteria bacterium | reverse complement strand
CCCCTGGAATCCCTGAAAATTGGAAAAATCAAAGCCGCCGAATCCCGCCCCGCCGGGGCCGCCGCCCCCCGCGAACGTCTTGCCGTACGTGTCGTATTCTGCGCGCTTCTTTTTATCCGAAAGTACCGAGTACGCCTCGCTCACCTCTTTGAATTTCTTCTCGTCGCCGCCCTTTTTGTCGGGATGTAGCTTATGCGCGAGTTTTCTGAATGCGGATTTAATTTCTTCCTCGCTCGCCGTCTTCGCAACACCCAGGATCTCGTAGTAGTTTTTCATATCGGGGCAACATTGTACTAAGGAACTGTTTCCAAAGCAAAAGGACGTCGCGTTTTCACGCGGCGTCCAAGCTCTCCTCTGTTTATGGTGGGAGAAGCGGCACTACATAATCCCGGATGGTGCCCATAACAAGCCAGAGCACCCCGAGACCGCACATAAGTAACACTGTCAACTTATGCGGTGTTGCCCAAGGTTTGCCTGCTCGATGTTCTAACCAGATCAGCAGAACGACCTCAAGGTAGAACAAGATCGACAAGGCGGTGAGTTGGGTATTCGTCCATCTGGCATTCCAACCACCGAGGAACCAGTATCCACCGACTCCGAGGATGGTCGCCCCTACCACAAAGCGTGCCAGCCTGATGGATAAAGGCGAAATAGGTTGCTTTGTGCTCACAAGAACCCCCTCTGTTTATGGCCAAATCATTGGCTTAATAGAGTTTATAACTCGTTCGAACCCTAGCGTCAATTTATTGCTTTGGCGGTTCCTCCGGTGGTTTTTGGTCGCTTTGCGGCGGTTGCTGCTGGTTCATAGCCTGTCCAATCGCCGACATCGCGGTCGAGAGTGCTTCCGCGGCGGATTTTATTGCTACGGCATCGGTACCTCCGCGCGCAGATTTCAGCGCGTCTATCTTTTCCTGCACATTCTTTTTTATATCCTCGCTCACCTTATCGCCATGCTCGCGGAGCGCCTTCTCGGCGGCGTAGACTACCTGGTCGGCCGCGTTCTGGGCCTCAACGAGTTCTTTCTTTTTCGTGTCAGCCTCGGCGTTTGCTTCCGCGTCTTTTCGCATCTTCTCTACCTCAGCATCAGAGAGCCCCGATGTCGCTTCGATGCGGATAGATTGCTCTTTGTTGGTTGATTTATCTTTCGCCTTCACCGAGAGGATGCCGTTCGCGTCGATGTCAAAAGATACCTCTATTTGCGGCATACCGCGCGGTGAGGGTGGAATGCCGTCGAGGTTGAAGCGGCCGAGTGATTTATTGTCGCCAGCCATCGGTCGCTCGCCTTGCACCACGTGAATTTCTACGGACGGCTGGTTGTCTGAGGCGGTCGAGAATGTCTGCGAACGGGACGTCGGGATGGTCGTATTGCGCTCGATAAGCTTGGTGGCCACTCCCCCCATCGTTTCGATACCGAGCGAGAGCGGAATGACGTCTAGCAAGAGCACGTCCTTCACATCACCCTGCAGAATGCCGCCTTGGATGGCTGCACCTATAGCTACTACCTCGTCCGGGTTGACGCTCAAGTTCGGTTTCTTGCCGAAAAACTCTTCAACAACTTTCTGCATCGCGGGCATGCGCGTCTGGCCGCCGACGAGAACGACTTCGTTGATGTCGCCGACTTTGAAGGGCGAAGCCTCGACCGCGCGCTTCGTGATGGTCATTGCGCGGTCCAAAAATTCACGCGTAAGCTCTTCGAGCTTACCGCGCGTCATCTTGATAAGCAGGTGCTGCGGGCCCGCATCGGTAGAAGTGATGAACGGGATGTTTATTTCGGTCTCAAGGGCGGTGGAGAGCTCTATCTTGGCTTTCTCCGCGGCCTCATCCAAGCGCTGACGCGCGAGAGGGTCATTGCGCACATCTATGCCGGATTCCTTTTTGAATTCGTCCGCAATCCAGCCCATTATCTTTTGGTCGATATCCCGCCCGCCCAAGTGTGCATCACCATCGGTGGAGCGGACCTCGATAACGTCGTCGCCGACTTCAAGTACGGAAATATCGAACGTACCGCCGCCAAAATCGAAGACTGCTATTTTTTCGTTCTTCTTTTTGTTGAAGCCGTATGCGAGCGCCGCGGCCGTCGGTTCGTTGATGATGCGCTTCACATCCAAGCCCGCAATTTTTCCCGCGTCTTTGGTCGCCTGACGTTGAGAGTCGTTGAAATACGCAGGCACGGTGATAACGGCTTCGGTAATTGTTTCTCCGAGACGCGCCTCGGCATCCTGCTTCAGTTTCTGCAGTATCATCGCGGAGATCTCTTCCGGCCGGTACCATGTATCCGCCATTTTTACTTCGATACCGCCGTTTGCGGACTTCTGCGTCTCAAATGAGACAGCGGCGCGGTCTTTTGCGACCGCGGGTTCGTCAAAAGTGTGGCCGATGAAGCGCTTTATTTGGTAGATAGTGTTCTTAGGATTCGTCACTCCCTGACGTTTGGCGAGAAGGCCGACGAGCCGCTCACCTGTTTTACCGACGGCAACCACCGACGGCGTTGTACGCGCGCCCTCTGCGTTCTCGATTATTTGAGGCTCACCGCCTTTGACGACCGCAATAGCGGAGTTGGTCGTGCCGAGGTCTATTCCGAGAATTTTTGACATACAAAAGTAGGATTAACTGATGGAGGAATAATTATATACGCTCGCACAAGAGACTTGTCAAGCGTTCGAAACTATTTTTTCACAATGACCTGCGCGGGACGAAGTATCCTGCCGCCCATTTTGTATCCGTAGCGCAATATTCGTGCCACTGTTCCGGATTCGCCCGCCATATCATCGCGCTCTTCCGCCGCCTCGTGCATTCCATGGTCGAATTTCTCGCCGACTCTCCCGAATCGCTCCACACCATGACGCGAAAGGACATCGAGCAGCTGATTACGTATCTGCTCGATGCCGCTGCGCCACCCCGCATCCATGCTCTCCCATGCGGGAGAGGCCGCCGCCATGTCAAAACCGTCGAGCGCTGGAATAATATCTTCGATGAGCTCTTCTTTTGCGCGTTCACCCTGCCTCTCTGCACTCGCGAGCATGTCTTTGCGCGCATTTACCGAGTCGGCTTTGCAACGCTGCCAGCCGTCGAGGTATTCTTGCCGCTGCGCCTTCACCTCGGAGAGTTCGTCTTTGAGTTTTTTGAGTTTTGCCTGCGCAGCGCCAATGTCGCCGAGCTCTTGGTCGGGCTCGAATTCGACATCGTCACTCGGGTGCTTTGATTTCATGTGATTTTGCGGAATCATGCCGCGCAATCGTCCTTATGGCGCGGCGCCTCAGTATAGCAAAATTGGCTTTCCCGAAAAGGACGACGGCGGCCACTACTGGAGTGACCGCCGCTGTATACCGTCCTCACGAAATGATCTTGACGTGCTCGGCGATTTTTTCCATCACGCCGGACGCAAATATGATGACGAGGGCGATGAGAAGATAGCCCGTCCATCCGATGTTGCGTTCTTCGTCAAGGTTAACTTTGGGACGATATTCTTGCTCGATACGCATAGGACACTTCCTCGCTTCGGTTGTGTCCCCACTGTTTTGCCTTCCCGCTCAGGATTATATAACAATATTGTGCTTAGGTCAAGAGCCCCTCTCGGGGCTCTTGACGGTTATCTCTTGCTCCATTGCGGCGCGCGGCGGGCGGCCTTGAGACCGAACTTTTTGCGTTCCTTCGCTCTTGGGTCGCGTTTGAGGAAACCGCGGACCTTCAGGTCTTTGCGCTGTTCCGGGGTGACTTCTATCATTGCGCGAGAAAGGCCGAGGCGGATGGCTTCGGCTTGGGATTTGTGACCACCGCCCTGTACGTGTGCGGAGACGGCATACGTCGCTCCCATAAGCTTCAGTGGAGAAAAGGCCATCTGCACCATGACATCGAGCGGGAAGTACTCATTCGCAAGTTTACCGTTCACGGTCATTGAAGAATTCTTCGCTTCGGTGATGCGCACACGGGCCGTTGCGGTCTTCCGGCGTCCTACCGCCTCTGTGTATCGTAATTCTTTTGCCATATTTATTCGGTAACCGCTAAATTTTTCAAACGGGGTGTGTGCATCGTATTACGCGGGAGCATCCGTGCGACTGCCTTGCGTATCGCCTCGCCGTTCCCTTTGCGCGCGGTGAGCGATGCGAGACTTTCGCGCTTGAGTCCACCCGGGTATCCGGAGTAGGTGGTATAGATAGTGCGCGAGCGTTTGCGTTCGCGGATGTAGAGCTTGCCTGCGTTGGTGACAGAGACTTTTACGTTCGAATTTTTGTTCGGCGTGTAGTCCGCACGCATCTTGCCCATGAGCGCTTTTGCGGCCTCGGAAGCGACGCGTCCGAGCGTACGGCCAGCGGCGTCAATTGTGTATGTGTTGCTAGTGGCCATAGTTATTTGACGAATTCGATGCGAGCCGCTTCGCCGACGCGCTTCCCTACTCTGCCGAGATTAACGATGCGCGTGTAGCCGCCGGCCCGTTTGGCGTAGCGCGGAGCGTAGACATCGTGAAGCTTTTTCACCACATCGTGGGCGCCGCCCATGCGCGTCCCGACGATGCGACGTGAGGCGAGCGTGTTCTTCTTGCTCATTGAGACCATCCGCTCCACGAACGGGCGGAGCTCTTTTGCCTTTGCGATGGTGGTCGTAATTCCCTCTTGGAGTACGAGTGAACGCGCAAGGCTGCGCAAAAGAGCGGTCCTCTGCCCGCGCTTCCGTCCCAATGTTCTGTTCTTCTTGTAATGCTGCATACGCGTTATTTATCGTTGCGGAGAGTGAGACCCATATTCGAGAGCGCGCGCTTGATGTCCTGAAGTCCTTTTTGACCGAGTCCTTCGATGGCGAGAAGGTCGTCTTCCCGCTTGCGTACCAATCCTCCGACAGTCCGGATGGAAGCGTTGTCAAGCGCCTGCTCCACGCGCTGCGGCATGCTCAATTCCGTGATGCGGGTCTTTAGAACTTCCGCGTCCATGGCCCCTCCCTTGTCTTCGCGGGAACCGGCGTGTGCTTCAGTCGCTCCGGAAAGAGCCTCCGGCGTCTCGTCTTCTTTGAATCCGACGACAGCTTTGAGTTGGTGGATCATGGTCTCGATAGAGCTCTCAAGCGCCTCCCGCGGAGCAAGAGTGCCGTCGGTCTCGATAACGATGCGCAAACGGTTGAAATCCGTGCGGTCGCCGACACGCATGTTCTCCACCTCGTAGTTGACGCGGCGTATCGGCGAGAATATCGCATCAAGTGCGATGGTCCCGATCTCCACACGCTCTTTTTGGTGCATCTCCTTTGCGATGTAGCCGAGGCCGCGTTCTGCACGCAGTTCCAATTCAAGATTTACTTTGCCGCTTACATCGGCGATGTGCTGTTCCGGATTCAGTATCTCAACTTGGCCGGGCAATTTAAAATCCGCCGCGGTTACTTCTTTCGGCCCTTTCACGGAGAGCGTGATGGTCTGAGGTTCGTCGGTCAGGAGCTTGAGGCGGACCTTGCGGATATTCAAGAGGAGCGTTACGACGTCCTCTTTGACGCCTTCGATGGTGGAGAATTCGTGAGCAACCCCGGGGATCTTGACGTGTGTGACGGCTGCGCCCGGCAACGACGAGAGGATGATGCGGCGCAGCGAATTTCCAAGAGTGTAGCCGTATCCCGGATAGAGTCCGTCTATTTCATAGGTACCGCCCCGCTCTGTTTCGGAGACGACGCGTGGCTTGCTGGGCAGTGCAATGTGGTAATCCGACATAAAAAAATGATAACGTCAAGCTGCTAGTAAAAATCGCCAACAATTATAACCTATCTGCTGTAGAACTCAAAGACCGTAGGATAATCGAGTCCGGTCTCAACAGTAGTATATGTCGGCTCTCCGACAACCTCCGCTTTGAGCAAGCTGAGGTCAACGGTGAGCCACGCGGGGACGGAACGGGTGTTCTCTGCTTTGTTCTCGGCAAGTCCGGAAAACAACGGGCTCTGGCGGCTGCCCTCGCGGACACCGATGACATCACCTTTGCGGACGCGGTATGAAGGGACCGTCGTGCGTTTACCGTTGATCAAGATGTGTCCATGAGAAACCGCCTGGCGTGCGGCACGACGTGTGGGCAAGAGACCTGCGCGATACGCGACGCTATCTGCACGCATTTCAAGGGCGCGGTGCAAGCTTGCCGACGGATCCGCTTCCGTGTACGCCACTTTCGCATAATTTGAGAGTTGTTTCTCCGAGATACCGTAGGTAAAGCGGACGCGTTGCTTCTCCAAAAGCTGTCTTCCGTAATCGCTGCCGCCGCGACCTCCGCGGGTTTTCTTGTTTGCGGCCGAGCGCGCCTCCGAGAGTGCGAATTTTTGCGACTGTGTCTTTTCAAAGATGGCGGCGCCAAGTCTTTTTGCAATCTTAAATTTTGATTTTATCAGCAACATATATTTTATACTCTTCGGGGTTTCGGCGGCCGGGGGCCATTATGCGGTATCGGTGTATCGTCGGCAATCCGCGTAACGTCGATACCCTTGCCTACAAATCCGCGCATTGCGGATTCACGACCGGCGCCGACCCCTCGGATGACGACATCCACTTCTTTGACACCGATGATGACCGCCTTGTCTCCCACCAGTTCGCCGACTTTCGCGGCGGCAAATGGAGTGCCTTTCTTAGCGCCCGAAAAGCCGAGAGCGCCGGAGGACGACCACGCGACCGCGTTGCCGCTCTTGTCCGTCAAAAGGACTTTGGTGTTGTTGTAAGTCGCGTGAATGTGCAGTGTGCCCGCGAGGATGTTCTTTTTTGCGATGCGCGCAAGAGAGCGCGACTTAAGCCCCTGGTCCACAGTGCCTCCGCTCTTTCTTATGATCCGTTTTTTTCCCATATATTATGTTTTCTCCAACTTGCGGCGGCCGGACGTCATCGTCTTTCGGACGTTGCCGCGGACCGTGCGGGAATTGGTTTTTGAACGCTGACCGCGACCGGGAAGATGTTTGGCGTGGCGGGACCCTCTGTAGGATTTGATGTCTTTGAGCCGGCGGATGTTGCCGCTGATATCACGGCGCAACTCCCCTTCCACGGTGAATTTCTCGACGGCCTCGCGCAGCGATGCCTCCTCTTTGGCCGAGACGTCTTTCGGCTTCTTGCCTGGATCTATGCCGAGGGCGGCAAGTGTAGCGAGCGCCCGCGGCCGGCCGACACCATAAATGGCGGTCAGACCTATTTCGAGGCGCTTTTCTTCGGGTATGGTGATTCCTGCGATACGCATATAGTTAGCC
>CAZQGK010000031.1:0-7231 GCA_964592945.1 uncultured Candidatus Saccharibacteria bacterium | reverse complement strand
ACCCCCGACCCTCTCAGTGTAAATGAGATGCTCTAACCAACTGAGCTAAGCGCGCCTCCGTATCCTGCGGGTGCCCTCGCGAGGAATCGAACCTCGAATAGCGGCTTAGAAGTCCGCAGTTATATCCATTTAACTACGAGGGCATTGCTTGGATACTTGCACAGAGTAGCTGCGCGGACGCTTGCGGTCAACGATGCTTAGATGCTCGGATCCTTGACCGCAGCGGGAGGACGCGCTTTCAGACCTTCGAACTGCGCTTTGCGTTCCTCGAATGCGCGAACTGTCGCGGTGAGCTCAGCCCGGTTAAGCACTTGTGGCGGTAACGCGGACGTGTCCGGAGAGCCTCCGAGGTCGTTGAGGACCCGCAGGAGTACCCACGTGCTGTACAAAAATACAAGTATTGATACTACGAATGCCGACACGATGAGCGTGCGCCAATAGAGATCCGCGAGCGTGCGGGTGTATTCGGGCTCGTATCCCGCTTTGATCATCTCGGGTAGGTCCTTCCATAATGTGCCGCCAAATTTCATGATCAAATATCTGAGGTTGTTAAGATGCGTATATACACATTCATGTGCCAAAGGCCCGACGCTTTACCGGAAGGTTGTGGTGTACGCTCAATGTCGAGACGCGTCACCCTTGAGGGGATCGGCAACGTCTCGAACAACCGTGCGGCATGCATGAGCGCCGGGAACTTCCCGTCCGCCGCAACAATGAATCCGACCGCCTTCAAGTTTTCCCCATCGGGAGCAGGCGTGTTTTCCGGTATGGCGTCGCCCAGTTTTACCGCTACGCCGGCCGTTTTCCCGACACCCTCTATCATATAGACAGCGGAAACGATATCGGCATTGAGAAGTTCTTTGAGTATTGCTCCGTCCTTTGCGGTCTCTTGTGCAAGCGCGCGCATCCGTATTGAGGCGGCGTTCGTGACCACCGCTCTTTGTTCATTTCCCGCGTGTGCCAACCGCTCGCCTTCGTCTACGTTGATCGTCCAGGCGAATAATCCGACAAGGCCCCACGCGATGAACGCAATCGTCAGGATAAAGAATGATGTAAATGTGCGATAGAGCATACGTGTTTAAAAGGCACCCGAGAGTGTGAGCGAAAAGCGCGCGCCGGGTTCTCCCGTGAGGTCGCCGATAGGAACAGAGACGCTCTTGAAGAGCGGGTCGGAAGAAAGCGCTTGGCGATATCCGTTGATCGCTTCGCGCGTCGCCGCGGAACCGGTCACTACGATCGTTCCCGGATCGCCTTCAGAATATGTGAGGTGGTCAATCGTGATCGTGGAGGGTCGCAAGGAAAGTACTTTGGTCATCGCGACCGTCGGGGTCGTCGTCGCGACGAGGATCGGCGAAAGTGATGCGAGCATTGTTCGTATGGATGCGATTGCTGAACGATCCGCATCACTCACCGCCTTTGTAGAAGTACTCATAGGAATGCCTGCGACATCACCCGCATGGAGTGCGAGGTAGCTCGGCAACAGTGCAAGCGCGCATAGTCCCGCAACGAAGAGCGCCGTGAACGAGCCTGCAACTATAAAACGGGCGCGGTATGTGCTCCGTACGGCCTTCTTTGCTTCTTTGGGGAGGATATTGCTCATATATGAAGTGACCGCATAGAAAGACCAACGGCAGTCGCGTATTGCAACGAGGTGCGACTGTCTAGAGGTGGGATATATTCATCGAAGTCACATACGTGCTGCCATATATTGGCGACGTACGTCGGCGCTTGCACACGCCCCGCGATGTAGTCGGGGAGCCCCTTTAGGTTTGCACTACCACCGACGATGAGTACCCGCCCGACCGGCGTCATGCGCTCACCCTTTTCATTCCGGCGCGTATCCCAGTAGTGGTAGTGTCGTGCAACTTCATCAGCAAGGGCCGATGCCGTGCCGATTATTGCTTCGATACCAGGCGACTTGGGCCCCGCATCGGCAAGGAGGCCCTGTTCGTTCTTGAATTTCTGCGTCTCTTCCGGTGATAGGGACAATCCTTCCGCGACGGCACGGGTGACCATGTCGCCGCCGACCTCGACTGTTGACGTAAAGATCGGTATACCACGCTTCAAGACCGCAAAGCCCGTGCGTGCGCGTCCAAAATCCACAAGGAGCGTGATAGGTTCATCTGCCACGCCCGATGAAACAGCGCGCGCGATGGAACGAGCCTCGATCTCAAGCGAGAGAAGGTGAATGCCGGCAGTCTTAAATGCAGCAACGTAACTTTCTGCGAGCTCACGCGCAAATACCGCAACGCCGATATCTTCCCCGTCGCCGTCGTGCTTTTGGATGACGTCGAAATCAAAGACCGCCGCTCCGACGGCGATAGGAACCCGGCCCTCAAAGCCGAATTCGATCATATTGATCGCTTGGTCGTGGTCGGTACCTTCAGGTATATGCATCTCAAAAACGTACGCCGCTTCCTCCGGCAACGCTGCATGCGCGCAGTCGACGCCTCCGAAATGTTTCTTGGCCTCGGTGAGGGCGAGTGCAAGCGCGCCGGCATCTTGAACGATCCCATTCACAACAACACCCGCATTGAGGGGTATCTCGCCGTACGATGCTATCCGATAACGGCTTTTGAGCGGCGCAAGAATGAGCCATTTGATGGAGGCGTCCGAAATATCAATGCCTGCGGCACGCGGATAGATCATCTCGGGCGTTGGAAACCATCGCGCAAATGTACGGGACACTTTTTTTGCGGTGCTTCCAAAACCAGAGCCACTCTTGAAGAGCTGCATGCCTGAATTATACCCTGCCCGAGAACGCAACGAGAGTATTTATTTCAATTTTGTGCCTTTCGGCACGATGCGTTCTGCACTCAAGAGCGCAACACCTTCTTCGTCGCTCGCGGCAAGAAGCATTCCCTGACTCTCAACGCCTCGCAACATGCGTGGTGCCAGATTTACGATATAAGGAAACTGGCGGCCGATCAATTCTTCGGGCTTTTTCCATTGTGCGATGCCTGAAACGATGGCGCGTTCTCCCATTTCTCCAAAATCCACCGTACATTTTATGAGCTTGTCCGTATCCCTGACCAATTCCGCGGCAGTAACGGTGCCGATACGTATATCGAGCTTCGCAAAATCTTCATATTGGACTTCAGGCATAGCGGTATTCTACTTCGTTCCGCGCATATCCAAAAACCTTTGCAGAATGACGGCAGCAGCAGAGGCGTCGTCGTGGCCTTTGCCTTCCGGCGCGTAGCGCGAGGCCTCTATCGAGCTCCACATTTCCCATACGCGCTCAACGGGTACCGCAATCGCCACTTCAAGCGCCGCGACGAATGTTTCAGCCTCCGCCGTAACCGGATTATCTTTACCCCCGTGCGAACGGGTATCGCCGACGACGATACTTCCGATCTTTTCATTCTTGACTAGTTCAGTAAGCTGCGAGAGAAGTTGTTCATTGTTCACGAGTGTCGCCCGCGGAAAAGCGATCGTGCCTTCCACATCTGAAATTGCTACGCCGACGCGCTTCGCTCCGTAGTCGATACCAAGATATTTCATATCAGTTTTGATGTCTTAAATGTGTCAGGCCGGAACGCCTTCAACCTCACCACCTTCGCCTTCACACCCGCATTCGTCAAGTCGCGCTCCAGCCGGTCGACGAATTCCCCCGACTGGTCATATCCGAGCGCGATGATATCCGGCTTTGTCTCCGCGATGTGCTCGATGTATCCGTCTTCCTGTCCGAGAATGACTTCGTCGACGAGTGTGTTGCGGCTAAGCAGCGCGTGCCTCTCCTTTTCGGAGCGCCGCGGTTTCGCCCCTTTGATGCGTGTCACTACGGGCTCGCGCGCGACGGAAACGATGAGGTAGGGATGTGCAGCAAGCGCGCGCGCTTGCCGGAAAAAATCCACGTGCCCCTCGTGGACCATATCAAAGGTGCCGAAGACCATGATGCGTGTCATGCAAGTAGCCTATCGCACAAATGTCTACCGGTCACTTGCGGGCGATAAAAACATCGTAATTCTTCTCGCCGACAACGCGTACTCCGGTGCGGACCTTCGAGAAACCTGCCGCGGTAAGAAATTCAACGAGCTCGTCTCCCGAGAGCAGGTAGCTAAAGGACGGATAACTCTTCTCGGCCCCGGTCTCGTCGAACACGAGTCGCATCGTCCACGTCCGTATTTTGTGCACAAGGTTGTGCTCGATGCGCCAGGTAAGCCTGACGGGTCCCTGGGACGTTTGCATGAGACCGAGGTCGACTTCGTGTGGCTTCTCGTTTTTCTGGGTCAAATCGACGTAGAGGTGACCGCCGGGAGAGAGAACTTCGTAAAAATTCTTGATGGCGACCTGTATCTCCTCGCGCGAGCGGGCCGGCACTATCCAATTCTGTTCCCACGAGGCCGCATACACGAGCGAATTGCCGCGGCAATAGATGAAATCAAATGATTCGTTTCTCAGAAATCTTGAGAGCTCCGCCCACATGACGTGGTATGCCTCGACGGTAAGCCCGCGCCGCTTCCCGTTGAGCCCGATCTGCCGGACCATTTCGCTGCTCTTGTCGGTCGCAGTGACCGTATACCCATCGGCGATGAGGTCGAGAGCCGGGAAGCCGGAACCGCAGCCGGCATCAAGTATCTTTGACTTTTTCGTAACGCCCAGGCTCTTCATTACGTCGATAAGGCCCTGGGCGTATTTTTCCTTGTTGTATATTTTCTCCAAACAAAAATCCCACACTTCGGGCAGGCTGTAAAAGGCCGCTTTTTTGGAGCCCATGCCTCAATTCTTAAGGTATTCCAAGTGCTTTGCAAGCCCTCACCAAAATCGCCTGCACCTTTACCAATGAGTCCTCACAACATCGAACATTCGCTTATCGTTCCGTTCAGGAGCGGGTTTCTTCCGCGAGCACTTCTTGGTTGACTCGCGAGAGCATGAGCATCGCGTAGAGGAGGAGCGCTGTGCCAATCCACTGGCCGATGAAGAGGCCGAAGTAGGTGCCTGCCGCCTGATTGCCGGGGATGAAATAGGCGTTCACAAAGACTGCTGCGAGCGGAAAGCCGAGCTCGGCAATGGTTGCAATTGAGGCCTTGGTAAATTGAAGACCGTAGTAGTAGAGGAAGAGGGAGAAGACGCCTGACGTGAGCGCCACGATGAAGAGAAAGGATACATCGGTGCCCGTAATGACACCAGGAGCCGGAAATGTCCCCTGTGCCGCGTTGAGAATGATAAGAAAGATGAGCCCGACGATGAAGCGCAGTGATGTGAGCGTCTGGAATGCCGCCGTGCGCAAGACGTATTTGCCGAATACGGTCGAGGCGCCCCAGAGTGCCGCGGCGGTGAGCGCCAAGAGCGAGCCGATGAGGTTGGGATTGAAAACTTCGCCTTCATATAGTTGCGGTACGAGATTCGGGAAGCTCACGAGATACGCGGCGCCAAGTGCGACAGCGGCCCAGAGCCAGAAATTCTTGTGCATGCGCTCGCCGAGCATCCACCATGCGAGCGCTATCGCGATGAGGGGCTGGATTTTCTGGAGCACGATGGAAACGGAGGGATTCACGTAGTGAAAGGATTCGGTAAAAGCGACAGCCGCAAGCGCCGAGCCGCATACTCCGATGAAAAGTATAGCGAACCACTCACGTGCGGAGATGTTCTTGAGATGCCCCCAATTGAAAAGCA
This sequence comes from uncultured Candidatus Saccharibacteria bacterium, assembly GCA_964592945.1. GTDB lineage: Bacteria > Patescibacteriota > Minisyncoccia > Phycocordibacterales > UBA2100 > UBA10103. The sequence goes on along the minus strand of CAZQGK010000031.1, from coordinate 1,612 downwards.
GGATGGGAATCGCTATGAGGCTAGAGATAATGTGTTCGCCGAGAACAATGAAATTGGAGCTAAGGCCTTGTGTTAGATGCGTGCGAAATGGCGCGTCAGTCGCCCAGAGCGCGGCCGCTAGAAAGACCAGCGCGGGGCCAAAAAGAACGATGGAGCGGCGCGGGGTCATGGTGTCAACATTCTACCTTAATTTTTGAAGTGCGCCCGTACCGCCGCGACATCGCTCATAATCGCCTCTTTCAATTTCATGTCGTCCGTAAATTTTTTGTTCTCCCGCATTTTTTTAATCAATGTTATCTTTACGTTCCAACCATACAAGTCCTTAGCAAAATCGAAAATGTGTGCCTCCAAAAGTTTGCGCCTCTGGTCGGCAAACGCGACCGCCTCGTACTCCTCCTCGCCGGCTTTGACGAGCGCGGCGTAAATACCCGATACGGCCGTATCCGTGAGTGGGATGTTTATCGTCGGATAGCCGAGTGACTTCGCACGGTGCGAACCTGCCTCAACGATGCCTATGTACGTATCCATACCGGTGCTAATCGAAATACGGGACCTGGCCCCACTGATAGGGGTCAACGAGCCGGAGTCCCCGTTCAAGCCCCGCGATTTCCCGCATGTCGCTTTCCGATAATTCGAAATCGAAGATATCGATATTTTCTTTGATCCTTTCCGGGTGAGAGCTTTTGGGAATGACAACCGTGTTCCGCTGTATACCCCACCGGAGCAATACCTGCGCCGGTGTTTTTCCGTGCGCGCTCGCGAGTCCGCGGATGACTTTTTCATCCACCAACCGCTCTGACATTTCTTCGTAGCCCGGCCGTGCGAGCGGAGAGTACGCAGTAACGACCATCTCGAGTCGCTGAGAGAATTCGACGAGGCGCGTTTGCTGCAAATACGGATGCAGTTCTATCTGATTCACGGCGGGCTGCACCTTGGCATACGAAAAGAGGTCGAGCAAAAGCGGCGCGGTGAAATTCGCGACACCTATAGCCTTCACTAATCCCGCATCCACGAGTTCCTCCATTGCCTCCCACGTTTCGCGTATCGGGACCTTCTCAACGACCAGATGACCACGTTCGTCGTACGTGTGCCCACCCTTGGGCTCGGCGATGCCCCAGTGCATGAGATAGAGGTCAAGGTAATCGAGTCGAAGGTCTCGGAGTGTCGCTTCGCATGCAGTGCGGACGTCCGCGCGCGCGTGCTCAGTGTCCCAGAGTTTGCTCGTCACGAAGACATCCTCGCGACGCAACAAGCCCCCGCCAAAGACACTGCTGAGGGCGCCACCTATTTCTTTCTCATTGCCATAAATGGGTGCGCAATCAACGTGACGATAGCCGCATTCCGTAAGCGCATACTCGACGGCTTGTCCTGCCTCATCGGGAGCCGACTTCCATGTACCGAGCCCCACGAGCGGCATCCTTGACCCGTTGTGCAACGTGAGGGAGTTTGCGGACGCGTTCATAGGGCAATTCTAGAGGAAATCCCCGTTTAGTCGACCGATGGGATTGCCGACGCCTACGTGTTCTCGCGGATGTATTGCCGCAACTGCTCCGCATCTATATCGATGACGTGGAACGCTCCTTCCGGCAGCGCCTGTTCGAGATTTTTGAAC
>CAZQGK010000030.1:0-7483 GCA_964592945.1 uncultured Candidatus Saccharibacteria bacterium | reverse complement strand
CCTCTCCCCAGCACTTTGGACGGAACAGCAGATTAATTACTGAAAGAAACTCCCCGGTAGCATGATGTTATTGGCGCGCGAGACGTCCGGATTGCGGAAATCGAGGCCGAAGGTGTTGTCCAACAGGTCGAGAATGCCATAGACGGAGACCATGATGAGCATGCCTATGATGCCCCAGAGCATGTGCTCTTTGCCCTCCTTGTTCTCTCCCCCCTCATTCAAATTCCAGAGGAACTCCACAAGTCCGTAGACGAACAGGAAAAAGCCCGCCGCGAACACAATAAGTATCGCCGGATTTATGATGTAGGTCACAAAGCGGTCCATTATGTTCGTTGCTGCGTTTGTCATAGGTAAGGAGAGGCGATCAGTAATGCGCCTTCGGGTTCATGAGAAATGTATCCCACTTAGTAGCCGCCGACGCCGGTGTTGATCTGAATGCCTTTTGGAATGACCGGATCAGTGGAAGTTACCTTAAATGTGCTTTGCAAAAGACGGATGATGCCCCAAATGGAGACCATGACGAAGATGGCGATAACCCCATAGAACATGATGGACAAGCCTTCGCTCGCTTCTTCGCCCGCGTGCATGAGGTACTTGATGAGACCCCAGAAGAATACGACGATGGCGAGCGTGATGAAGAGGCCTATCATTGCGTTCAAGAACGTGTTGAAAAGGGCGAGCGTATCGAGCAGTGTCGCGGCACTTGCAAGCGCCGGAAGCGCCACAGTCGCTGCTGTGAGGACCGAGGAACCAATTATTTTCCGCATAATATAAAGGATTAGGGCTAGGTATTTAGCTAATATCTAAGTACCTCAATGGTATAGGTACCCGGTCAAAACACAATATGCCTTTGGGGATAACCGACCACGCCGCGAGGCGCCCGGAGGGCTCGAGTGTCGGCGAAGCCGATATGAGAGTGGTCGTGCACGCGCCAGCAGGCGCGGGCTAAATCCGATGGAACTGCAGCCGAGTACGCGCGGACGCCTCGCGGCGGTGTCAGGCGCCCTCTCAGGCGTGTTCATCCTCTTTTTTGGCGCCACCTGAGTGGGTGGCCAGATACACGATCATCCATACGATGAGGATAGCCACGATGAAAGACCCGACGATTCCCGCCTGACGTGGATGGTACTGGAAGAACTGGACGATGGCTAAAATCACGGTGAGAACGAAAAGAATGACGACCGACCATTCCATTATCTTGATCGCTTCGGTGCGATACGTCGGCCACGTCCCGAGGCGCACGAACCACACGACGAACCCGATGCCGTATATGACAAGCGCCGTCGTAAGCATAAGCCCCACGAATACATTGAAAAGTCCTATCGCCTGTGTGAATGTAGTCTCAGCGCTCGCACATATAGGCAACACAAGTGCAACTGGTGCAAGAAGTCGCGAGAAATACATCATCGTTCGCATACCGGAGTTCACTACTCAGAAACGAATTGCGGTGTCGCAAAACCGTCTGGCGCCGTCTGTATCTCACCGGTCGTCGGATTACCGGCGCTGCCTCCGAAGAGAGTATTTTGCAGCAGGCGCAAAATGCCCCAAATGGAGACCATAACGAACAGGACGATGATGCCCCAGAAGAAGTACGCCTTGAGTTTTTCTCCGGCCTCATTGCTGAAGTTAAGGATGTTGGTGGAGACTCCGTAGAAATAAACGACGATACCCGCGACCACGAGGACCGCGGTCGCATTATTGAGTATGGTGACGATCACGTTGGAAAGATCGAGGAACGTACGCGGAGCTGCGGCGGAAGCCACAGCCGGCGCCGTAAGGAGAGCGAAGGCGAACATGAGACGGAAGAATGGCATATCAATTTCCCACTAACTGCGTCACGGTCCCGCCGATGAGTGTCGCGATGACCCACGCGCCGAGAATGAGCAGCGCTCCGATGATTACGTATACGAAATTCTCTTTCGCTTTCGTAAGAGCACTTTCGTTGCCGCGCGCGAAGACGAACATGAAGCCCGCTATGACGATAAAAAGCGCGATTATCGGCAACGCGACGATGACAAGGACCTTCAGTGCGCCTGCGATGAACGCGGGGATCGTGCTGAAGTTGCTATTGAGCGGGTTTTCGAGATCCGCGTGCGCGATTGCCACAGTGGCGAATACAATCGCCGCGGACATAGCGGCGCGGGCAAGATGATGTGTAGTTCGAGTGAGGTGTTTCATCATAATCCCAAAATATGTGCCATCTCCTGGTCCGCGCGTTGTACGGCCTCGGCGACAAGCAAGGCCCCGCTCGTCGTATTCTCAATCATAGCTTGGAAAAGTGCGCTTGTCTTATCGGGGTCGGGATCGAGCCAAGAGTGCGCGAGGATAGCTTGTTTGTTGAAGAGGTCGTCGTTGCCTTGTGCCGGCTTGTTGAGGATGTCGCGGCGCGCACTCGGTATTCCGAGCGCGGTCGAGAGGGCGCCGGCCGTATCGGCAGAGGCGAGAAGGAATGCAGCGGTAATTGCGCCTCCAGGATTCTTGCCTGCGCGTGAAGCCGCCAGAGCCCAGACGCGGGCCGTATTAAGAGCGTTCTCTGCTGCGCGTACCTGCGGCATTGGCGCCACGGCATAATTAAGGTTCGGATTCATGCGTGTAATGCGCGGAGCCTCGCTTGCATAGCCGATATAAAGAGCGACGTCGCCGGACGCGAACGCTTTTTGGGATTCGGGAAGCGAGCGGCTCCATGAGTAGTCGTTCTTCGACGGGTCGGAGAATTCGGTATAGAAACGCAGAGCGGAGGCGGTCGACTGTATCGACGTTGCACCGGCGCGCGGCGCGAGCGCCGGTATTAGGCGTCCGGCGTTGTCGAACGTCGTAATCTCGCCGCCGGCTTGAAGTATGAGGGTCGCGAGAATATCTTTCGCGTTCGTTACGTTCTTGTATTCACCGAGCGCTATCGCCGATTTCACGATCGAGCCGCTTTCATTGCGCTCGCTCGTTTTTTGCGCGATACCGAAGAGCTCATCCCAAAACTTCGGCGGCTGTGCGTAGCCCGAGGATGCGAGCATGTCTTTGTTCCAATAGAGGACAAGCGGATCGGCCAAGAGCGGAACGGCTATCACACCGTTTTGTGCGAGGAACGGTCTCGCCGCCTCGGCGAACGTGCTTTCAAATTGAGTTTGCGACAGGGCGGAAAACGGGACCACGGATACTTTACCCGCGTCCTTGAGGGCGTAATCCTGTCGCATCAAGAAAAGGTCGGGGCCGGCTCCGCTTGCAAGCGCATTGGTGAGATCCGCCTGAAAAGTCGCCGGATCTCTTTGCTCGTAGGTTACCTGACTCAGCTGAGCGTTGTTCTCGGCGGCTTGGCGAAGGACAGTGGCGAAAGCGTTCTGATCGAGCGTGCCCCATATACGTACCGGCCCGATCGCACTGCTTTGCCCGCCGCCGATAGCAAGCGCGAAAATAAGCACGCCGGAAATGGCGAGGCCGCCAAACACGACAAGCAGCGTTATTTGGAACATTGAAAGTTTTTTCATGATGTTTTTTGCGGGACGAGACGGAAGACTATTCCATAGTGATGCGCGCCGGCGGAAAATTCGCGTTGCAACTCGAATCCGTTTTCCCGCGCGAGAGCGAGCGCGGATTCTTTTGTAACGACGTCTTGCTTCTGCGGTCCCATACCCCCGAAGGAATCGCTCCAATCAATAATAGCAAGCTTTCCCGTGGGCTTGAGTATCCTCCATGCTTCGCCGAGTACTGCGGCTTTGTCCCCGACTTGGAACAAAAGATTCGAAATGAGTACGAGGTCGAGGGTCTGGTCGGCAAGCTTAGAAGAGCCCTGGCGTTCAAGGTCCGTCCAGATGACATCCACGTTCTTGAAGCCGCGTCGCTGCGCCTCATTCTTGACCCGCTGCAAAAGGTCGCGTTGCACGTCTATCGCATAGACACGCCCAGAATGTTCGAGCGCTTCGGCGATATGGAGCACGTAGATGCCGCTCCCTGATCCGAAATCGGCGACGGACATGCCGAGCTCGATACCGAGCGCCGCGACATTGCGCTTCGGATGCGCAAAACCCGCCTCGACTCGCGACGGCTCGCCGACGCGAGGCTGGTTCGCCGTCTGAAGCTGAGTATCCGTAGTCATCGCATACAGTATATAGCTTGGATTGTGACTGTTTGCCTATCTTATGCACAGAAATCGCCGAAATTCGGCATAACGACATCGTAAGTCGTTATGTTATTATTCTCGCTGTGGAGCTGTACCATCTGCTAAACAGAGGAGTTGAGAAACGAGATATCTTTAGTGACGACCGTGATAGATTTCGCTTCGTCCATGGTCTCGGACTTTTCAACAACCCGCGGCCGGCGAACAACACGACCTATATCCTCCAAAATGATTATAACGACATCGTAAGTCGTTATGTGAATAATCGCATCGTCGATGTCCACGGGTGGTGCTTGATGAAAAACCACTACCACCTGCTCCTTTCCGAGCGAGTCGAGAACGGTATTTCAACATTCATTCGTAAGTTGAACATTGGCTATGCCAAGTATTTCAACGAACGTCACAACCGCAGCGGGTATCTGTTCCAGGGTAGGACGAAACGAATTCATGTAAACTCGGAAGCGTACTTTCTCCATATACTAAACTACATCCATTTCAACCAGCTCGACCATTTTTCCAAGGAATGGCGGATGCGCGGACTGAAGGATCCCAAAAAAGCTCACGAGTATCTTATGAAATACCGCTGGAGCAGTTACCCTGATTACTGCGGCAGAAAAAATTTTCCCATGATTCTCTCGACCGATCTCTTCGACGAACCAGCCGCAAAGTTCAAACGACGCATTTTCGATTACGCCGGCGCTACTCACGAAAGCCTCCCAGCCCCCTTTTTGCTCGAATAACCCATAACGACTTACGATGTCGTTATGGGTTCTTGCCGTTATTGGACGAGCAGGTAAGATGTTAGACGGTCAATGTCTGGAACTCTATTCAAAGGAGCAGACGATGAAAAGGTTGGATAAGGCGACTGCTGCACAACTCCGGCAGATAATGGCGGGCAAGGCTACCGACAGGCGCGAAATCGCTACTGCCGAGCTGCATCGGGGTGCGCGGTTTCGAGTAATCACCGAGTACGGCGTATTCCTATTCGAGGTGACGGGACCCTTCGGCACAACAGTGAAGGCCTTCGTGAGAAGGGTTGAGGACCGGCCCATCAACCCCGACATGCGGATGGCCCCTCTGCAAACTGAATACGTCATGCCGGATCGAATCGAGGTCGGAAACGGATTCAGCTATTCGACCGATACAGGCTTGAAAAACCCAGATAAGGGACCAGTGCTCCTTCCTCGCAAAATGAGCCCACCTATCAAGCTCGAGCTGTTGGATTGAAGGGCCGCGGCAAACTTATGGGGACCGGAACGCAAGCCGGTCTCCTTCTTATTGTTCCGCCACCGCTGCTTCGAAGACGACGAACGATGCGACCGAGTCGCCTTCACGCATCTTCATGACGCGCACTCCCTGTGTGGCACGCGAGAGCGTAGATATCTCATCAAGGCCCGTGCGGATGGTTTGGCTTTTCTTGGACATTGCGACGAGCTCGCCGCCACGCGCGAGCACGACCGCCGCGCCGACGAGCTGCTTGGTCTTCGGCGTAATGGACATTGTCTTGATGCCGCTCCCGCCGCGACCTTGCGTCTTGTATTCGGTGAGCTTGGTCTTTTTTCCGTAACCGGTCGAAGAGAGGACGAGGAGCTCGGCGGCCTTGGCTGCTTTCGGTACGACACCGGCTCCCACGATGGAATCGCCGCTGCCCAATTTCATCCCGCGCACACCTGCTGCCTGACGGCCCATTTCGCGCACATCCTTTGCCGCAAAACGGATGGCCTGCCCTTTGGAAGTAACCAGCATGGCGTCATCTCCCGGATAAACGAACTGCGCGGAGATAAGAGCGTCGCCTTTGTCGAGACCGATGGCGATGAGGCCTGAGCGGCGCACTTCATGGAATTGTGACGCCGCGACACGCTTCACGGTGCCGTTCCTCGTCGCCATAAGCAGCGAGAGCCCCTCGACCGCCTTCTTTTCCTTCGGCATCGCGAGGATGGAAGTGATCTGTTCACCCTGTTCAAGCGAGATGAAATTCATGATGGACTTGCCCTTGGTCGCGCGCTTGCCTTCGGGGAGGTCGTACATCTTGAGCTGATAGACCTTGCCGCGGTCGGAGAAAAAGAGTAGGTCCGAGTGTGCGCTTGCCGTCAGGAATTGTGTAACGAAGTCTTCTTCTTTGGTATCGAGGTCGACGACGCCCACGCCGCCGCGCTTCTGCCTGCGGTACTCGCCCGGATTCGTGCGCTTGATGTACCCGCCCTGTGTGAGCACCAGGACCGAGTCCTCATCGGCGATAAGGTCTTCGGCGGAAAGGATGGTCGCGCCGCGTTTCACTATTTTCGTACGGCGGTCATCGCCGAATTTCTCGACAACCTCGCGAAGCTCCTTCTTGATGAGCTCCATGAGCTTCTTTTCGCTCTTGAGAAGCGCGGTCAATTCTTCGATGAGAGCCTGCACCGCTTTCAATTCATCCTCTATTTTCTTTCGTTCGAGCCCTGCGAGCTTTTGCAGGCGCATGTCCAAAATGGCGTTGGCTTGCAGCTCGGAGAATTTGAAGGTCTTCATCAACTGCGCCCGCGCGTCGTCCACGTCTTTGGATTTTTTGATGAGCCTGATTATCTCGTCGATGTGGTCGAGCGCTTTCTTGAGGCCGAGGAGAATGTGCTCGCGGGCCTGAGCAACCTTGAGGTCGTACCGGGTGCGGCGTGTCACTACTTCCTTGCGGTGCGCAATGAAGTACTCGAGAAGCGCTTTGAGTGAAAGCGTCTGCGGCACACCGTCGACGAGTGCGACGACGTTGTAGTGGAAGGTCTCTTCGAGTTGCGTGTGCTTGTAGAGATAATTGAGGACCGTCTGGGCGTTGGCGTTGTTCTTCAATTCGATGACGACGCGGATGTCTTTGGTGGACTCGTCGCGGATGTCGCGGATGCCTTCGAGCTTCTTCTCGTGCACGAGGTCCGCAATCTTCGTGAGGAGGTCTGATTTATTCACGCGGAACGGAATAGAAGTGATGACGATCTGGTAATCCCCTTTTTTCCCTTCTGCTATTTCAGCATCGCCGCGCACGACGACACCCCCGCGGCCGGTGGTGTATGCATGTCTGATGTCGGTCTGATTGAACGCGATACCGCCCGTCGGAAAATCGGGTCCTTGTACGAATTTCAAAAGGTCCTCGGTCGTCGCGTCCGGATTTTCTATGAGATGGATGGAGGCCTCGCCGACCTCGCGGAGATTGTGCGGCGGGATGTTGGTCGCCATACCCACGGCGATACCGAGCGTGCCGTTCAGAAGGAGGTTCGGCGTCGCCGATGGCAAGACGGTCGGCTCCTGTTTTGTGTTGTCATAATTCGGCGCATAGTCCACCGTCTCTTTCTCGATATCGCGCATCATCTCTCCGGCGAGCCGTGACATCTTGGCTTCGGTATAGCGGTA
>CAZQGK010000029.1:0-7787 GCA_964592945.1 uncultured Candidatus Saccharibacteria bacterium | reverse complement strand
ATCCGTATCGGGAGACAAATCTATAGTTGCGGTAACATCGGCCTCTTTGAGTAATTCGGCTACCGCACTCGCGCTATTCAATATGAGAGGTCCTGAGAGTCCGAAGTGTGTGAAGAGTAACCCGCCTTTTTTCGAAAACGCACGCTTGCCGTCGGCGAAGAAGGTTATTTTCATGGCTGCGAGCGAGGTGCCCGCGAGCGATTTTGCCCACTTATCGCTCACTTTCAGCGGCACAATGGTGGGGGTCGGAGTATGTACCGTGTGCCCGAGCTCTTTAAGCCACACAAGTCCGTCGCCGGTCGAACCAGTCTCTGGGTGCGAGACGCCACCGGTAGAGATAACGAACGCGTCCGCCGTAAATGTGCCCTGCGAAGTTTTTGCATCCGTTATGCGATTCCCCGCGATGGTGAGACCTTTCACAGCGGCTTTCGTCATGACCACCACGCCCGCATCAGTGAGGCACTTCTTCATCACGCGCGTTACGTCGGGGGACTTCTGCGACTCGGGAAAAGCCCGCTTGCGCGCCTCGACGACAAGCGGAAGGTCGCGCTTTGTAAAGAAATCGAATGTATCTTGGACGCCGAATTGAGAGAGGGGAGAATACAGAAATTGCTCTCCCGCGCCATAGTGCTTGGCAAAGGCGTGCCGGTCGAATTCGGCATTGGTGATGTTGCAGCGTCCGCCGCCTGTGATATCGAGTTTCTTCCCGACTGCGGCATTCTTCTCAAGCAGTAAGACCGACTTTCCACGTTCAGCAGCCGAGCCCGCCGCCATCATCCCCGAAGCACCGCCGCCGATGACGATGACGTCGTATTTCGTTTTTCCTGCCGCCATCACGAATATATAGCATGCCATTTGATTTTTGTCCCAAGACGTGGTACTGTGGGACGTATGAATCTCCCGTCGAAGACATTTCAAAAGCACGGTAGATGGATAGAAAAGCCATTTTTGACGCACGTACCCGTGTGTGCGTGCGGCAACAAGTACATCAAGACCCGTGAGAAACAAACCCAGTGTATCAAGTGCATTTATAAAGCGGATGAACGATAACTCATTCCGCTGACTGAGTATGCACAAAGAAACCAAGCGGGTATTCGTTGCTGCGGCCGGAGTCGGCGCCCTCGGTCTTGGCGTCCTCGGATTGGCATTGCCGTTCCTTCAAGGATTCCTCTTCCTCGCCATCGGATTTATCCTGATCTCGATCTCTTCTCCGCGCTTCCGTGCATGGGCGATTACGCACACCGTGCGCTACCCCAAGATCCACGCCGCACTCGAAAAGATAGAGAAGTGGATACTCGGTATCATCGGACCGGTCGACGGAGACGACAGCAATCCCACCCACAAGGCGTAAACGTGTCCGCGGAGGTGCGATACAATCAGGTATTCCTGGCCTCTCTATATCTATGGAAGCGATAAAAGAATTCAGCTCACAAACATTTTCATCTCTCAAGCTTCATAATTACCGGCTCTATTTTATCGGGCAGGGATTCTCGCACATAGGCAATTGGATGCAGACGGTCGGCCTCGGCTGGCTCGTCCTCACGCTTACGGGTTCGGGCGGAGCGCTCGGCACTGTGCTCGCGTTCCGGTTCATGCCGATGCTCCTCGGCGGACCTTTTGCGGGAATAGTCGTCGATAGGTTCGACAAACGGAAACTTCTGTACATCACGCAATCATCCTTCGCTGGCCTCGCACTTCTTCTTAGCATCCTCGTCTTCACCGGCCTCATTCAAGTGTGGATGCTTTTCGTCCTGGCTTTTGTCTTCGGATGCATCGACGTAATAGATAATCCGACCCGCCAGACCTTCGTACACGAAATGGTGGGGCCCGACAATCTTCGCAACGCGGTTACCTTGAACGGGACCGAGGCCAATCTCGCCCGCGCTATCGGCCCGATGATAGCGGGTTCGCTCATCGCGACCGTCGGCATCGCCTTCTGTTTTCTCGCTAATTCCGTTTCTTTTTTCGCGCTTATCACGATGCTCGCGTTTATGAACAAAAAGGAATTTCAGAAAGAAAAACACCCGGGTAAGCCGCGCGGCCACCTGCTCGAAAGCATTTCCTACGCCGCATCGGTACCACTTATCCGTACGGTGCTCTTGGTCATGGCCGTCATTGGGACCTTGTCCTACGAATTCCAAGTCAGCCTGCCCCTGCTCGCACAAACAACATTTTCCGGTGCAGCCGCCGACTATGCCGCACTTCTCTCGGCGATGGGCGCGGGCTCCGTCGCAGGCGGTCTCTTCGCGGCCAGCCGCAAAGAAATCGCGCCGCACGAATTCGTGCTGTCGGGACTATTTTTCGGTCTTTCGATATTCCTCACTTCCATCATGCCGACACTCAGCCTCGCAATCGTCGGCATGGTGTTCGTCGGATTCTTTTCCATCAATCTCACTTCGCTTGGCAATACGATGATACAGCTCGAAGCGGAGCCGCACATGCGCGGACGCGTCATGTCGCTGTGGTCCATGGCCATGTTCGGCTCCACCCTTATCGGTGGTCCTATCGTCGGATTTACCGGTCAATACTTGGGACCGCGATGGGGCCTGGGCCTCGGAGGCGTCGCAGCCATCGCAGCTTCTCTCTATGCCGCGCGCACGCTTATGCAACGCGATTGGTTCAGGGCGATACTTCCTGAGACCGAGATGGATACCGAGGAAGCGCAGGCGGGTAGTCTCAAACTTTGAGATATAATACGTCCATGAAAATCGCATCCGTCTGTGCCCGCGAAATTCTCGACTCGCGCGGGAATCCGACGGTGGAGGCGGACGTGGTACTTGAGAACGGAGTCATGGGCCGCGCTGCGGTGCCGTCCGGTGCTTCCACCGGCTCACATGAGGCGCACGAACTGCGCGACGGCGATAGCAAACGATACGGGGGAAAAGGTGTTTTGAAAGCAGTCGCGAATGTGCGGGGTGAGATAGCAAAAGCAATCACCGGCAAAGATGCGACCGCGCAAAAAGAAATTGACGAAACGCTTATCGCACTCGACGGCACGGAGAATAAATCGCGACTCGGTGCCAACGCGATACTCGCGGTCTCGCTGGCGACGGCTAAAGCTGCGGCGGCAGACAGGAAAGTGCCGCTCTATGAATACGTTCGCGGCCTGAGTGCAAGCCCGCGGGACCCGCTTCTACCGCTCCCGCAGTGTAATGTGTTGAACGGCGGCGCCCATACATCCTGGGAATCCACGGATATTCAGGAATTTATGATAATGCCCGTTGGCGCGCCCACGTTCCGCGAAGGCGTGCGTATGATGACGGAGATATTCCACACTCTCAAAACTGTTCTCAAGGAAAAGGGGCACGGCACGACGGTCGGAGACGAAGGCGGATTCGCGCCGAAGGTGACAGGCGGCAATGCGGAAGCGCTCGCACTAGTGTCTGAAGCCGTTGAAAGCTCGGGCTACAAGCTGGGGACTGATATCGTGCTTGCGCTCGATGTAGCCGCTTCCGAAATGTTCGAGCAGGGTACATACAAACTTGCATGCGAGGGCGCGAAGCGCAGCTCCGCCGAGATGGTGGCGTGGTACGGCGAACTCCAGAAGAAATACCCAATACGCTCTATAGAGGACGGGTTGGCGGAAGACGACTGGGAGGGGTGGAAGCAATTGACCACTATGCTCGGCGGGACAACGCAGCTCGTAGGTGACGACCTGCTTGTTACAAACGTGAAATTCCTGGAGCGCGGCATCAAAGAAAAAGCCGCAAATGCGATTTTGATAAAAGTAAATCAGATAGGTACGCTTACGGAAACGATTGCCGCCGTCGATATGGCACATGCGGCGGACTGGCGGGCCGTCATCTCGCACCGCTCGGGCGAGACGGAAGACACTACCATCGCGCACCTCGTCGTCGGCCTCGGCACGGGGCAGATAAAGACCGGCTCCATGAGCCGCACCGACCGAGTCGCGAAGTACAACGAGCTTCTGCGTATCGAGGAAATGCTCGGTGATAAGGCTGTGTTTGCCGGAGGGAATGCGTTATCATAATGCATCTATGGCATATCTTATTTTGGTCCGTCACGGCGTTTCAGAATGGAATAAACTCGGGAAGTGGACCGGATGGACGGACGTGAGCCTCGCCGAAGAAGGCATTGAAGAGGCACGGCGAGCAGGAGGGGCCATCAAGGACCTGCGGATAGATAGCGTACATGTTTCCACGTTGAAACGGGCGCACGAAACATGGCATGAGATAAAGACCACGCTTGGCCTGCCGCACGAGCCCAAACGCCATGCCGCGCTCAACGAGCGCCACTACGGGATACACACGGGCAAGAACAAATGGGAGGTGAAAAAAGAGTTGGGTGACGAAGAGTTCCAAAAGATACGGCGCAGTTGGGACCATCCGATACCGGAGGGCGAGACGATGAAGGACGTGCATGACCGCGTCGTCCCGTACTACAAGGACCACATTCTGCCGGAATTGTGTGCGGGTAAGAACGTACTCGTTGTCGGACACGGCAACAACCTCCGCGCGCTTGTGAAGTATCTGGAAGATATGAGCGAAGAAGGTGTCAGTACGCTCGAATTTGGCACAGGAGAGGTCTTTTGTTATGAGATTGATACGAAGGGAATTGTTCTTTCCAAAACGGTCCGCGCAACCAATCCTGAGAAACTGAAGATCTGAAGATTTTTAATAGGGCGTTTATTTTGCCCTGCGGTTGTGATACTGTGGCTTTTTATGCCAAAACTGAAACGGCTTGCGGCACTCATCCGACATCACATCCTCACGTCTTCGACCGCCGCCGGCTCGGGACATCCAACCTCCTCGCTCTCGGCGACGGACCTCATGACCGCGCTTTTCTTCGGCGGTTTTTTCAGGTTCGACGTGAAGCATCCGCACTATCACGTGAACGACCGCCTCATCTTTTCCAAGGGGCACGCCTCACCGCTCTTTTATGCGCTTTGGGCGGTAGCCGGCGGCATCCCAAAAAAGGAGCTCAATACCTTGCGGAAATTCGGCGCGCGACTCGAAGGTCATCCCACGATGGAGTTTCCGTTTACCGAGGTCCCGACGGGCTCTTTAGGGCAGGGACTCTCCGTGGGTGTGGGCATGAGCCTGGTGGCAAAACGTGAGCGGCTCCCGTTCAAAACGTATGTCCTCCTGGGCGACAGTGAAATGGCGGAAGGCTCGGTGTGGGAAGCAATGCAGTCGGCCTCTTATTACAGGCTCGATAATCTCGTCGGCATTATCGACGTGAATAGGCTGGGGCAGAGCAGAGAAACGATGCACGGGCACGATGTGGCGGCGTATGCACGCAAATGCAAAGCCTTCGGGTGGGAAGTCATCGTCGTGGACGGTCACTCGCTTCCCGAGATAACGTCAGCATTTCAAAAGGCGTTGCGCATCAATGGGAAGCCCACAATGATAATTGCAAAAACTTTCAAGGGTGCGGGCATTTCATTCCTCGAAAACAAGCCGGATTGGCACGGCAAAGCACTGAAGAAAGACGAGCTTGAAAAGGCACTTCTCGAGTTGGGCCCCATCAATACACGCGAGACTGCGAAGCTGAATAAGCCCGTTTCGCGAAAGCTCAAACGGGAACAGTCTCGTGCGGCAGCGCCCGTTTCGTACAAGAAGGATGACAAAGTTGCCACAAGAAAGGCATACGGCAACGCGCTCGTGCGTATCCGTATGAAATATCCGCACATGGCGGTCCTTGATGCCGAAGTAAGCAATTCCACGTACGCGGACGGTTTTAAGAATGCGTACCCCAAGGACTTCTTTGAAATGTTCATTGCCGAACAGAACATGGCCGGTGTCGCACTCGGAATGTGGCGGCGCGGCAAGATTCCCTTTATCTCCACTTTCTCGGCCTTCCTTTCGCGTGCGTATGACCAGATACGAATGGCACAGTACGCGGGCGCGCACATTATATGCGCCGGCTCTCACGCGGGCGTATCCATCGGGGAGGACGGCGCATCCCAGATGGGGCTCGAAGACATCGCGATGTTCAGGAGCGTCTTAGGAAGCTCTGTTCTGTATCCGTCGGATGCCGTTTCGTGCGACAAATTGACCGAGGCAAGTGCGGGGCACAAAGGCGTTATCTACATCCGGACAACTAGGCAGGCAACTCCAGTTCTGTACGACAATGACGAGAAGTTCACCATCGGTGGCAGCTCGGTGCTGCGCCGGAGCGGGAAAGACGTAGCCACTCTGGTGGCCGCAGGCATCACGCTCCACGAGGCACTCGCCGCGCACGCAATATTGAAAAAAGAAGGCGTCAATGTGCGCGTTATCGACCTCTACAGCGTGAAGCCGCTCGATGTGAAGACATTGAGAAAAGCCGCGAAAGAAACAGGCACCATCATTACGGTAGAAGACCACCACATAGAGGGAGGATTGGGGGAGGCCGTCGCCCGCGTTCTCTCGCCTTCTGTCGGGAAAGTACACTGCCTCGCGGTAGAGAAGATGCCGCACAGCGGCAAACCGGAAGAACTCTTGGCGTATGAAGGAATTTCAGCTGCCGCGATTGTTAAAAAAGTACTCGACGTTGCGGGAGTATAATGTAAGCATATGACGGAGAGAACCCGTCTCGCGAATTTCATACTGCGCGCAGGCGTGGCGTTCGCATTTTTGTACCCACCCATCGCTGCGGTGTTCAACCCTTTCGACTGGATCGGGTATTTTCCCGCATTCATGCACGGATATGTCCCCGATATGGTACTTTTGCACGGCTTCGGGCTCGTTGAGGTAATAATTGCGCTCTGGATCCTTTGGGGCAAGAACATCTTCTGGCCTTCACTTGCGGCGACGACCATCCTCCTTATGATCGTCATCACCGACCGTCGGGATTTCGTCGTCGTTTTCCGGGACCTTTCTATCGCAGCGGCTTCGCTTTCGCTTGCACTCATGAGCCGGCCTGTTGCCCCCGTTGTTGAAAGAAATGTTTTTCCATAGAGGTTATACTATCCGGTATGGACAAAGTATCTGAAGCGGGGCCGAGGATACGGCAAAAGAGGATACGCGAGGAGATAAAGTCGCGGCTGTATATGAGGCAGACCTGGACAGATAGTCTCGCCGAGTTTTTGACGCTCAGATTTGGGACGGTACCTTTTCTCATTGCAAATATCGCCGTTTTTGTGCTGTGGATACTAATCAATCTTGGCGACATACCCGGCATCGGTATATTCGACCCGTACCCGTTCAACTTTTTGACGATGGTGGTCTCGCTCGAGGCCATCGTGCTTTCGATAATCGTGCTCATCACACAGAATCGCCAGAGCCGGATGGAGGATATACGCGACCAGATAGATACTGAAATAGACGTACGCGCCGAAGAGGAGGTGACAAAAGTACTCGTCATACTCGAAAAGGTGGCACAGCATCTCCAGGTACCCCTCGAAGAGGATCTAGAGCTGGAGCGAATGAAAGAGGGCACCGATCTAAACCGCATCCGGACGGAAATCGAGCGTCACTCACGTCACCGCCACTATCCACAGCTTTAGTTGACTAAAGCACCATAGTGGAGTAAAGTGCCTCCATGGACTGGAATAAGCCTAAAAATAAGCAGCTGGTACGCGCCCTGTTATCGCTCAAGACACCCGACGAGGCGCGGCGATTTTTGCGCGATTTACTCACACCCGACGAGATAGATGAATTCGCCAAGCGCTTCCAAACCGCCGAAATGCTCTCCAGGAAAGTCCCGTACTCGGTCATTGAGAAGAAAACGGGACTTAGCTCAACCACGGTCGCCCGCGTATCCAAGTGGCTCAACGGCCGCGAAGGAGGCTACCGCCGTGTCATCGCAAAATTGCATCACCGCTCAACATCTCTGGCCAGAGG
>CAZQGK010000028.1:0-8385 GCA_964592945.1 uncultured Candidatus Saccharibacteria bacterium | reverse complement strand
CATCAGTGCAAGCAATCTATGTGCCTGCCGACGACCTCACCGACCCGGCCCCGGCGACCACTTTCGCGCACCTCGATTCCACCATCGTGCTCTCGCGCCAGCTTGCCTCACTGGGAATCTACCCGGCTATCGATCCGCTCGATTCGGGCTCAACGGCGCTCACGCCCGAAATAGTCGGCGAAGAACACTACCGCGTGGCCAACGAAACCCGCCGCGTGCTTCAGCGCTACAAAGACCTTCAGGACATCATCGCTATTCTCGGTATCGAAGAGCTATCCGATGAGGATAAGAAATTGGTTTATCGCGCACGCAAGATACAGCGTTTCCTTTCGCAGCCGTTTTCGGTGGCCGAGACGTTCACCGGCGCCAAGGGCAAGTACGTGTCGCTCGCAGACACCGTGCGCTCATTCGCAGAAATTCTTGCAGGCAAACACGACGCACAGAACGAACAGGCGTTTTACATGAAGGGGGGTGTTAACGAAGTTACGCATGACTAAAAACCTCACCTGCGTTGTTGCGGAGCCTCTGCGTCGTTCTCACCGTACGCTTGGTACGGCTCGAACGTCGCATTCTCCGCGCCTAGCAGCTGAAATTTTTAGTCACGCTCTGTAAGTTGTATGGCTAGCAACCAAAACACGTTCCACCTCACGATAGCGAGCGTCGGCGAGACGCGTTTCGACGGCGCTGCTGTTTCAGTAACACTGCCGGGCACAGCAGGAGAGCTCACCATACTCGCGCACCACGAGCCTATCGTAACGACCTTAAAGCCGGGAACGATAACGGTGCGTGAGGCCGATGCTGAGCCAAAGCATTTCAAGATAGAAAGCGGCATACTCGAGTGTTCGGAAAGTCGCGCCATTGTCTTACTTTGAATATTCAGGGCGGCTACCCCCGCAGTAGAATTTGTCTTTGCGCCAGGCGGCATGCCGTCCTGGCGCGGCGAGAGATGAAAGCTGTCTCGAACGAAGCCTTACATTATGTTGTTGCGTATCCACTTTGTGGATGGCCCGCTTAAGGCAAATCTCACTGACGGGGTACAATAAGAAGAATGCGTAATCGGGCAGTTTTGCTTGTCGTGCTTTTTTTACTTTTGCCGGTTCCGGCCGCTGCTGAATTTATTTCCATGGGTCCTGCCAGCAGCTGCCCAAAGGGAACGGCAGGGGACCCGAGCGGTCCGCCAAAATCTTTTGGCTTATCGGCTGCTGCAACAGAAATACGAAGTTACTTGAACAGGAGGGTTCTTTGTCCGAGTGCCTGTTTTGACGAGGCGGTTACGCTCAATGTCGCAATGACGGGTATCACCGTCACGGTCGCGGCTCAAAATAAGTGCAGGAAAACAGAAGCGGACCCTCAGGCACAAGATGCTAAGAAAGACAATCGAGGCTGTGAGAAGCTCCAGACGCACCCGAGGGTGGTCGTGAAGATTACAGGCCTCAAGGAGCAATTAATCCCCGCCAAGTCCCGCTGCGATACCTCCAATCTTACGGGGGTCATTAATTCGGTGGCAGAACAACGGTTCAGTGATGCGCTCAACGGCCTCAATGCATTGGCTCAGCCGGTCGTAGGTGTGGCCGTTGTCGCACCTGTGGACCTCGGCACTCCGGCGGGACAGAGGATGGTCGCCGAGCAGCTGGCCGCGGGTTTTAAGATTCCTGTTGAACAAGCAGAAGCCATCGTAGCAAAGGACAACCTGGGGGCCATACGGGCGATATACGCGGTTTCGCAAGGGAACGACGCCGCGATTAAGGCCGAAGCGGAGGCGCTCGGACTCAATCCGGATTTGGCCGACAAAGTCACTCTTCGTGCGATGCTCATCAGAGACGGCAACCTGACCGAGACGGATCCTGCGGATACGTTCGACGTATCTGCCCGCAGTACATTTTCGGAGAACCTCGATGCGCCGGCCCGTCCGGGTATTGCCGAAGTCCTCGCGCCTATGTGCAACCAGGCGGGGATGGGTGGCTGCGGAGAGGCGTGCAATGTCCCGAATCCGAGCACACTCACGTGCGCGGCCAATAATCCCGGTGCGCTCACATTTACACAATGGCAGACCCAATACGGCGGCCGTCCGTGCGGATTGGCCAACAACACGACGTGCTACGACACGATAGAAGGCGGTATCGCCGCACAGGCGAATCTGCTCATGACGAGCCCGCGATATTTTGGAACCGGCAACAACACGATATTGGGCGCGTTTTGCAACGGCTACTCGACGGCGAATTGTTCGCAGTATGCCGCGTTTATTTCTTCGCAGACCGGTATTCCGATGAATCAGACAATCGACCCCAACAACACCCAGCAGATAGCGGCTATCATGATGGCTTCTTCGCGTTTTGAGAATGGCCGCGGCGTCATTTACACACCCGAACAACTCCAAAAAGGCCTGCAGGTAGCACTCGGTACAGACGTCTTGCCCGAAGGCACGCCGGGATATATTCCGAGGACCATGTACGGAACGAGTGGCGGCACCCAATTCGGTTCTGCGTTCAGCATGAGCCCGGCCGCTCCACCAATGGCTGCACCGATAGGATACGGAAGCCCATTCGCGCAAGGGCCAAGTGCTCCGGTTGCGCAAACGCAAACACAATCGGGCCTGCAGCAAACACCGGCGGTCCAGATCTCACAACAAATTCAGCGCGTACAGGACAGTGTCCCGTCTTCGCCGGTCGCAGAGCAGCTGCAGCAAGCCTTGGGCGGTTCCTCTTCCACTCCTCTCACATCGCCTATCGCTATCATCGCCCAACCAAAGGAAGTGGCGAAGGGAGAACAGGTGACCGTCTCATGGTCGTCGAAAGGAATGAGTACGGAAATACCATGCGTCTTACGCATAGGCTCCGCGATCATTGCACGCAAAAATCATGGAGCAAGCGTCATACAGACAAGTCCACTCATGGCGACAGGTTCGCTTGTCTTCACGCTCACATGCACGTCCTCTTCCGGTCTTGAGATGCGGCGCAATGCGGCAGTATTTGTGCGATGATGTGCGCGTATGAGCTTCAAGCGAACAGTAGAAGACTTTACATGCGAGCACTGCGGTACGGCGGTCACGGGCGACGGGTACACCAATCACTGTCCGAAATGTCTTTGGAGCAAGCACGTGGATGTAGAGCCGGGGGATAGAGCCGCTGTATGCGGCGGTATGATGGAGCCGATAGCCCTTGAGGGCACAACGCCGAACTACCGGATCGTACAGTGTTGTCTCCGTTGCAAGGTAGAGCGCCGGGTAACCGTGGCAAAGGACGATGACATGCACGCAGTCCTTGCTATTGCGGGAAACCGCTGAGATGGCATTATACGGAATATGTCAGACGGCGGCGATGGGGGAGCAGGAGGCGGGGGCGACGGCGGACTCGCGGACTTTTTTTGGGGTACCTCAAACACGGGTCGCATGGGCATTCCGCATTACTACGGCGATTCCGTGCGCCAACTTCTCCTGGGTGCTGCCGCACTCATGATAATCACCTCGCCGCTCTACACCAACACGCTTCGCCGGGAATTCCCGCTCATCGTTATCGCCGCCCTTATGTCTGTTGCGCTTTCGGCCGTCATCAATCCGCGTGACCGGTGGATACCGATAGCGACGGCGCTTGTCTCCGGCGTCGGTATGGTTTCGTATGCAATGTGGGGAATGTTCCAATACGACGGCATAACTCCGCTCGCATTTATACTGCGCGTGGCAATCGCCGTCATATTCCTGTTCGCCTTTTATTTCAGCATGAAGACGCTTCGCGCCTTCATGCTTCATCAGATAGGCAAACGTGAGACGATAGACGAGTTCGAGGAGCCGGACGAAAAGATCGACCAGGAAATGCTTGAACGTGAGCAATGGCTCAAACAAAAAAACGGCAAGGGCCTCTAGCCGGGGGCGCTCAGCGCTCCCTCATCCACGTGCGCAATAGCTTGTAGAGTGCGAAGATGACGAAGAGCAGAAGACCGTAGAAAAGCACCCGTAAGTTGCAGATAAAGAGCAGCATGCTCACAAGGCCGCGCCACAGAGAGCCAAGAATAGAGGCATTTTCCGCATTGGGCGATGGGGCGGTACTTTGCGATGCCTGGGAGGTTGAAGTACCGAGGACCTGCGCTTTAGGGCCCCCCGACGCCGCGAGCTGCTTTTTGAGCGCTTCAACGGCACCCTCACGGACGGATTCCGTTATGCCGTAAAAATTCTGCGCTATGTTCGTAACGACAGGGGTCGACGACGCGATGATGTTCGTCACAGTGTTGGTGTACTGCGCAAGAGGTGACGGGACGGCCTCAGCTACCTTGATGCTTACTGAATTCGTTTCGGCGTTTTCAAGAGTACCGCTCAGACCGGAAACGTTTTTAAGAGATGCGCCGAATGTATGCGTACCGGGAGTGGCGGTCCAACCGTACGAAAGTATTTGTGTTTCTCCCGCAGCGAGCTTGAAATGTTGTGTGCCGATCTCTTTGGCGTCGACATTGAACACGACGTCACCCTCGATGGGGGAAACGGTGCTGTCATAGACGACTGTGTAGATCTTTAGCGTCTCACCGGCGGTTACCTCGGTCTTGGAGAGCCAGAGGGACCCGGTGGCAAATCCGGCCGGCACTACGCTTCCCTCCGCGAATACGGAAAACGGAAGGACGGCAAATATTCCGGCAAGTACACCGATACGTACTCTCATACGCGAATGATATACTCGGATATCGTTTAATGAAAACGGTGTCGGACGATGTAAGGCATTTCCTGCGGTTCCGTCAAGTAAATCAACCAGGGTGTATGAAAAAAAGAAATATATTCGTCCTTTTGGGGCATCCGGACAAGAGCGGATTGAACGGTGCGCTCGCGGATTCATATGAAGCGGGTGCCCGGGAAGCAGGGCACAATGTCACGCGACTCACTATCAGCGAGATGCAATTCGATCCCGATCTCAAATACGGGTATCGCAAACGGATGGAATTGGAGCCCGATCTTATGAAATTTGTTGAGCTTGTAAAGGGTTGTGACCACTTTGTCGTCTGTCATCCGATTTGGTGGCTGGGGATGCCGGCTCGCTTGAAAGGCCTCTTCGATCGCACATGGCTTCCGGGCTCTGCCTTTCGCTACATCAAGACAAAATCGGGAGCGCGCACGATCTTTTGGGATCGACTCCTGAAGGGAAAGACTTCACGTATTATCGTAACGAGCGGTATGAATCACTGGATCGTCAACCTCATCTACCTCCCCGGTAACGTCAATTCACAGCTCCGGTGGGGAATTCTCTGGTTTGCCGGATTTTCTGTGCGCACCACCTGGGTCGGCTCTGCGGAGACGCTTTCCGAATCAAAGAAGCAGAGCTGGATTGATCACGTACGCGAACTTGGTCGCCAAGGAAAATAGGGTAGTATTGCGCGATGTCACTTTCGATAGGTATCGTTGGTTTACCGAATGTCGGGAAATCGACTCTTTTTAATGCGCTTACGAAGAAGGGCGTCCCTGCGGAAAATTATCCTTTCTGTACGATAGACCCCTCGGTAGGCATCGTCGCGGTACCCGATTTCCGGCTCGACAAGCTCGCGGAGATGTCGCGCTCAAAGAAGAAGGTGCCCGCGGCCGTGGAATTCGTGGACATCGCGGGGCTGGTAAAAGGCGCCTCGCAGGGCGAAGGCCTGGGCAACCAATTCCTCACGCACATACGCGAAGTGGATGCTATCGCGGAGGTCGTGCGGATGTTCGATGATGAGGATGTGCATCACGTCTCCGGCCAAGTGGACCCGCTCTCGGATATTGAGACCATAGACTTTGAACTCATACTTGCCGATATGCAGACGGCCGAGAAGCGCCTCGACCGTGTTGAGCGTGATTCCAAAGGTGGGGATAAAGAATTTGTAGCGGAGCGCGATGTCCTCCGCAAGCTTGTGCCCGTACTCAAAGCGGGCAAAGCCGCCCGCACGGTGCTGCTTGATGCGAAAGAACAAGTTGTCGCAAAGGGTCTGCATCTCCTCACAATGAAGCCCGTCCTCTATGTGCTCAATAGAAAGAGCGGAACGGTCAACGTAGACGCGGAAGGAGGCGATAGGTGGACGGCGCTCAAGAATTTCCTCGATTCCTCCGGCTCGCAGTATGTCGTCGTGGATGCGGGGGTGGAGAGCGATTTGTCGGACGTACACGATGATGAGCGCGCGGATTTCCGCCGCGAGCTCGGCGTCGCAAATGACGGGCTCGACGACCTCATCAAAGCGGGCTACAAGCTCCTCGACCTCATTTCGTTCCTCACGACAGGGGAGGACGAATCGCGCGCGTGGACTATTCGCCGCGGCTCGACCGCACCCGAGGCGGGAGCCGCCATCCATACCGATTTCCGGGACAAATTCATCCGCGCCGAAGTCATCCACTGGGACAAACTGCTCGAAGCGGGTTCGTGGAGCAAGGCTCGCGATAAGGGAGTTCTTCGGACAGAGGGGAAAGAGTATGTCGTGGAGGATGGAGACGTCATGGAGTTTCTCCATAGTTGACATTCGCAGTCTGGCTTGTACCATTTCACTATATGGATAAACCAAAGGTAACACCGAAGGACTTCGTCTTTTGGGTGGGCGCTATGGTCGCCCTTTATGCGGGGGTCGTGGCTTTTATTACGCTCGTGTTCGAATACATTAATAAGGCATTTCCGAATCCCGTCGCGGGTTCGTACTACATCGATCCGTATTCGAGCAACATCAGCTACGAGACGGCGGCACTCATCGTGCTCACGCCGGTATTCCTCGTCCTCATGCGCTTCATTCGGCGCGACATCGCGGCTGATCCGTCGCGCAATGACATCTGGGTCCGTCGCTGGGCGCTCTTCCTGACGCTCTTCCTCGCGGGCGCGACGATCGTTGTGGACCTCATCGTACTCCTCAACACATACCTTCAGGGCGAGGACCTCACGGTCGGATTCCTCCTCAAGGTGCTCACGGTCCTCTTGGTTGCAGGCCTCGGCTTTATGCACTTCATCGCGGACCTCTGGGGCTACTGGGAACGTGAACAGGCGCGTGCGCGGATGGTCAATTGGGGCGTCGGCATACTCGTCATCGTTACTATTATTGCAGGATTCTTCATCGTCGGCACTCCGCAGCAGATACGCGCGCAAAAACAAGACGCTGTCCGCTTGCAAGACCTTCAAAACATCCAATGGCAAATCGTGAGCTACTGGCAGCAGAAAGAGTCGTTACCCGCGTCCCTCGACGACCTGCGCGACCCGATCTCCAACAGCGTAATCCCGAATGATCCGGCGACGGGAGAGCCTTATACGTACAAACGCAACAGCCCGCTCGATTTCGCACTGTGCGCGACCTTCGCGACCGAAGGCGGTACCAATGTCCTACAAGGCCGTGCGGTGCCTATACCGACTGAGCCGACCTTGGTAACCGGCAAAGATACTCAGGACAACTGGCAGCACGCGGCGGGGAAGGTATGTTTCGACCGCTCCATCGACCCGCAACGCTACCCCCCGTACTCCAAGCAAAAAGGGCTGTAAGAGCCATTTTCGAGGTCTGCAGCCGTGTGGTAGGCTACTCCAATGGGAGGTTACGACCACAAGAAAATCGAGAAAAAATGGCAAAAGGTTTGGGATAAGAAGGGGTTGTACAAGACGTCCGACAAGTCTAAGGCAAAAAAGAATTTCCACCTTCTCGTCGAATTTCCATATCCTTCCGGCAATCTCCATGTGGGACACTGGTACGCGTTTGCCGTACCCGACATCCTTTCGCGGGCTTTGCGCATGCAGGGGAAGAACGTCCTGTATCCCATAGGCTTCGACGCCTTCGGACTGCCCGCCGAGAACGCAGCCATCAAGAATAAACTCAATCCGCGGAAGTGGACGCTGGGCAATATTGAGTACATGAAAAAGCAGATACGCTCGATGGGGACGTCGTTCGATTGGTCGCGCGAAGTCGTCACCTGTGACCCGTCATACTACAAGTGGACGCAGTGGCTTTTTCTCCAATTTTTCAAAGCGGGACTCGTCTACCGCAAAGAAACGGCGGTGAATTGGTGTCCGAAAGACAAAACGGTGCTCGCCAATGAGCAGGTGGTAGACGGTAAGTGTGAGCGCTGCGACTGCGAGGTCGTACAGAAGCAAATGCTTCAGTGGAATATCAAAATTACCGATTATGCAGACCGTCTCATAGACGACCTAGGCACCCTCAATTGGCCGGAGCAGATAAAAGAGTCGCAGCGCAATTGGATAGGCCGCTCCGAGGGCGCGGAGATAGATTTCCCGCTCACGGGTGCCGTCAAAGATGACTCTCGTTTTCTTTTATTACACGGAAGAGAAAGTTCATCAGAAGGGGAGTACCAGCCGTGGCTCAAAGCTGAGCTTGAAAAACGAGGCTACGAAGTCGAGGTGGTAGACATGCCAAATCCCAATGAGCCAAATGACGAGGATCAGGCGGACTATGTAGAAA
>CAZQGK010000027.1:2309-8567 GCA_964592945.1 uncultured Candidatus Saccharibacteria bacterium | reverse complement strand
ATTCAAGACGATGCCACGCCCCGGCACAAATACGAGGACGGTCGTCGTGCCGAGATCGATGCCGAGTTTCGGGGAAAATGAGAAAGCCATAGAATGACCATTGTATGCGGATTTGTACGAATGACAAACCTCTACTCTTCCCCGCGCCCACGGTGTTTGGAAAAGGGCTTCCTATTGGCCAAAGCCTCGGGCGTATGGTTTTTCGGATTTATCTCCCACCAGAATTTCTTTGAGAAGTTCAGCGCGTCGTTGCAGACTTTTTTGAGATAGTAGAGGTCTTTTGTGGGTATCTTCTCGAGCGTTTTCCCCATGCGTCCGATGGTTATCTTCGAATATCCGTCCCGCGCGCGGTCTCGGTTGAGCTTTTCACAAAAGTATTCCATGAGCTCACCGCGCTCCGTGACACGTGCGTCTTTTATCGAGCGCTTGAGATGGGATGCGATGTGGCGCATAGCGGTATTGTACACTTTCGGCTATAGTTTTACCCATGCGAACCATTCTGCCCGAACACAAGAATCCTGCATTGCGGGAGATTGCGCGTGAAATTCCCGTCGCGGACATACGCGGCGTTGCTATAAAAAAACTCATCGCGGAAATGAAATCCCTCCTTGCCAAAGAGAAGTACGGCGTGGCCCTCGCCGCCTCCCAGCTCGGAGTGCCGTTGCGGCTCTTTATCGTTTCGGGCCGGGCTCTGGCGCGCGACAGGCGCAACGCACCCGACGAAGACGGCGAACAAGGGGGCGACGAAGTGAAGCCCATGCCGGCGCTCCCCGACCAGGTCTACATCAACCCGGTGCTCCTGAAGCTATCGCGCACCAAAAAGGAGAAGCATGAAGGGTGCCTTTCGGTGCGCGGCAAATGGGGCATCGTACCGCGCGCGGAAAAAACGATGATAGGCGCGTACGATGAAAAGGGACAAAAGATGACGCGCGGCGCATCGGGATTTCTCGCACACGTCTTCCAGCACGAAATGGATCATCTCGATGGTATCCTCTATACCGACAAGGCCGTAGCTCTCTATGATGACAAACCCGAAAAAAAGTAGCGAGATTCGATTCGTGTTTTTCGGCACACCCGCACGTGCATGCGACTTTCTCGACCTACTGGAAGAGGGCGGGCTCGTGCCATCGCTCGTCGTCACAAATCCCGACACAACGCGCGGGCGCGGTCTGGAAGTTTCCGCTCCCCCGGTAAAGGACTGGGCACAGGCCCGGGGAATTCCGGTGATACAGCCGGAGGAATTCGGCGAAGAAGCCGCCGCGGCCCTACGGGCCGCGGCCTCCGATGTGTTCGTCGTCATTTACTACGGCAAGGTGCTGCCGCGCGAGATACTTGATATTCCCAAACACGGGGTCTTGAACATCCACTTTTCACTGCTCCCGCGCTGGCGCGGCACGTCGCCCGTGCGCGCCGCAATTGCGAACAACGATAAGGAGGTCGGCACATCCATCATGCTTCTCGACGAAAAAATCGACCACGGACCGCTCATCGCCCAAAAGCGCATTACGCTACCCGAGTGGCCGCCTAAAGCGAGCGAGCTCGAGGATATAGCGACAAAAGAAAGCGCCAAGCTGCTTGTCGAAATACTTCCGAGCTGGCTGAATGGCGACATCGAGGCGCGCACGCAAAATCACGACGTCGCGACAATGTGTCCGAAATATTCGAAAGAGGACGGCCGCCTCGACCTCGGCGCGGACGCGTATCAGAACCTCTTGAAGATACGGGCGTTCGACACGACCGTCGGCACGCACGCGTTCTTCGAGCGAGGCGGCAAACGCATCCGTGTCGGTATACTTGATGCCCATATAGAGGGCACCAAACTCATTCTCGACACCGTAAAACCCGAAGGCAAGAAAGAAATGGCGTACGAAGAATTCCTGCGCTCAGGGGCAACACCTCTCTAGTCTTCGTCCGCGCGTACTCGCGCGGACGTGACACTCCTCGTATCTGCCTTCGGCAGACACTCGGCCCCTTCGGGCGCCTCGCGGCGGTGTCACTTGACGTCTCGACCCGTTGCATCCATTGTGGCCGCGTGGCGCTGGCATCCGACCGTATCACGTAGCCAGCGGTCCGCAGCAGAGGTCCAAACCCTCGCTCCCGCCGGGATAGTGGAGTGTTTGTAGCGCATGAAGGCCGCCATCATGCAAAGCACTCATGGCCTGCCCGGCGGGCCTACCTTTTACTCAACTTACTGGCCGAAGCGCATCCAATTCTTGATGGCAGCTCCTGTTTTCCTCATGACGCGGACGTGTAGTTTCTTTTCTTGTCTGAGCTGACGCTCCACCTCTTCTTTCACATCGTCGATGGCGCCGTTGATGCTTTCTGAATTGTTACGCGCGTAGACCGGCGTCGCACCCGGCTGCATTACGCGGATTTCGGCGAACCAGATGTTCGCACCATGTCGCGGGCGGCCGGCATCGCGGCCAAGTTCCACCTCGCAGCGCGTGAGCGAAGTATCACCGCCCAGAAGTTTCTCGAGCGACGCGAGGCGTCCATCGAGATACGCGCGCGTATCGTTCGTAAGTTCGTAATCGGTCACCTTGATGCGTGTATTCATACCCAGTCAGTAGAATGTGCCTTTGCGGCAAGACGGCTCGCCGTTCTGCCGCGGCTTTATAAGCGAACTCATGATTGTGGTACTTTTGATGCTGATGATATTTGTTTTCATAATATGTTGAAGCCTAAGGCACATTTCACTGCTGGGCATATTCTCATTGTCGCACACTCAATATCTTTCCGCGAGTGCGGTGACCGGAAATAATGCGGACGTCCTTCACGGAAACTTTAAAATGCCGTGCCACAAGAGCGCACACCCGCTTGTTCGCCCTGTTGTCGAGAGGAGGCTCCCGCACAAAGATTTCCAACTCGCCTTTTTTCCCTTCCTCAATGTGTTCTTCGCCCGCATCCGGCCACACTTTCACACGGACCAATTTTGTGTCGGCCATGGCGCTACTTGCGCTTGTAGCGCCCTATCAATTCCGCCTGCGAAATGACGTGTCCGTTCATCGCTTCCTCTACATCAGCCTTTGTCGCGCTTGCTTGCAGGGGGAGTTCTACGTCGAGCGCATAGAGTTTGAACACGTATCGGTGCTCCGACGGTTCGTATTGCGGCGGCGGGCACGGCCCTGTGTATGCGTTCTTCCCCGCCCCGTTCGTGCCGGCCGTGCCGGCCGATGTGCCTTCTTTTATCTCTTTTGTACTCACGGGAATATTAAAAAGTACCCAGTGGTCGAAAACGCCGTCGGCATGGAGCACTTTGGGTACATCCGGGTCGTCCATGATAAGCGCGAGAGATTTCGCGCTCTCCGGCACGCCAGTGATTGAGAGGGCCGGACTCACTGTGCGATCGCCGTCGCAGGTGAAGCGCGACGGTATGGAGCCGTTGTCTGCGAATTCGGGGCTTGTAAGGGTAAGCGTTGAAGTTGCCATAGGAGCAGTTGTTTCCGAGCGGGTAATGTTTTGCGGATCAGTATCACCGGTACGCGTGAGGCTGCGATTAAAAGCATACACCCCCGCTACGATAATGATGAGCCACGCGAGGCCCAAAAGCGCGTAGGCGTTCCGCATATGTGCATTTTACCACTGCTCTACTAATACAAAACGCCCCCGCCAAGCAGGCGGGGGCGTTTCGTTCAAGCCTTGCGGCTTGGCTTAGGAGACGCGGGAGACCTTGACCGCGTTCGGCCCCTTCGGGCTGTCAGCGACTTCGAAAGTCAACTTGTCACCTTCGCGGAGTTCGTCGAAGGAAACCCCGACGAGCTCGTTAGAGTGGAAAAAGAGATCCTTTTCCTGACCCTCGCGAGAGATAAACCCGAAACCCTTGTCGGTGAGACGGGCGATAGTTCCTGTTTGCATATTGCAATATAGAATTATTCGATGAGTAAACCGACAAAGATTTTGGTCTTGGTTGGTATCAATGTCAGTTAGCTGGAGTTGTAGGTCGATCCCCCTTCTCTGGATCAGCGCTGGTTGATGCGTGAAGACTAGCATGGGCGTACTACTCTGTCAAGCTCATTGCCACTCTCTCCGTTTAGGCAGATAATTGCCTTAGGTCGACGCCAGCTTAGTAGTAATCCGACGGCGCAGGATTATTAAAGGTGTCTAGCTAAGACGGGCCACATCAACGGGTATGAAACTAAAGCCCACAAAGGGTGATAAGCGGGAAGTCAGGCAGGAAACGCATCTGACACGTCCGCCGCGCATGGAGGGTCGCGTGAAAGAAGCGATGATGCAGCCCGTGCGCAAACCGAAAGCGGCGGGTAAACGAGCGAGCGTTCCGAAGAAAACACAAAATTACACGGAGAAACAGCGGAAGGATTATCAACTCAAAAGCAGACGTTCAAAATAATATGAATACACTCAATGCGAACAAAGTCGCTCTCACCGTCGGCCTCTTTATCGGCGGATTGCACGCCGTCTGGTCGGTCTTGGTGCTGAGCGGTTGGGCTCAGACACTTTACGACTTCATTCTGTGGGCGCACATGATCCGCCTCCCCATTATTATCGGCCCCTTCGACACCACGGCGGCGATCACTCTCGTCATCATGACATTCCTCATGGGGTACGTACTTGGCTACGCATTCGCCTACCTCTGGAACAGGCTTCACCGCAGTGCATAAAGAGCGACGCCCGTCTATTCCGACGTGCGCTCCTCCGGCGGCAATGGGGTCTTGGTCTGCGGTTTGTGTTTTCCGTCGCTGCAGTCGCATTCCGTGAGCGGCTTTCCGTTCTTCGGGCACGCGAGCGCTTCGCACGACCCAGTCACCTTCGACACCCCTTCGCACCCACCAGTGCAAATGTAGTGCTTCATACCAAGTCAGTATATCACCCCGCCCGCGCCTTGTTGTAAACGGTACCCCGCTCCGTCTGCGGGTTATGTGGGAATAAAAAATCATCCTGCAGGGAGCTAGCTCCCTGCAGGACACCGGAAATCCGGATTTGGGTGCGCCGACAGGCGCTAATTATTCACGCAGTTGCGGCACGGTTCGCCGGCGAACGACCACGACGCCTTGACCACGTGCTCGCCCATCTGAGCGTACGGCACGTGCCTGAGCACCGACGTCCGGGTGTTATGGTCGGACGTTTCGACCCAGCGGAAGTCCATGCGATTGAGCACAGGCCGGACGACGCCGAGTCCGAAGTGGTCTTCGAGCCCGTTGTCGACCAACGCGGTCGCCAGCTCGGCCAAGAACGCGGGTTTGGCGGCGAGCATTTCATTTGCCGCTTTTGCGTAAGCCGCGCAGGAGAACTCGAGCGGCCGGAAACCGCCTTCGTGCACCCGGTACGTGACGGGCACGTGCCCGGATGCATCGACCGAGATCGGCTGCATCACACATTCGTACATCCCGTCGCCGGGACGGAGCGTTTCGCCCATCACCTCGCCGTCGCCCAACTCGTGGTGACGGTGAAGCAGGTCGATGCCCCAGTGGTGCTGCACGCCGTGGCGGTTGAAGATATCGCTGACCACGGCACACATGCGCCCCACGAGCCCGTTGGTCCGGACGAATTGGCTCGCCGTCTTGAGATCCGGCAGACCGTTATAGATCATCGAGAACGGAACTTCTTCCAGATTGGTTCTTCTCGTACGCGTTAGCATGCGTTAACTCCGTCTTGCTAGACCGACATCCGGGTATCGGATGCGGTCCCATAGATTATGACATTCGATAGATATCCGGTCAAACGCGTGCCTAGTTTGGCATGGAGAACGCCCGATCCGTCCATTTCGAGGTGTTGGGGTCTGACACATCGTACAAAAGGTCTAACAACACATTCCACAAAGCCTGCTGGTCGCTTTCAGGCCGATGAGTAGGGGTGGTATAATTGCAACACAAGGCTATGGATGAGCAGATACAGAAACCAAAAAAGGAGCGCCTGATGTACTCGGCAAATAACGGCGGCGGGTTGGTTTGGGTTTTGGGAGTGATAGGTGCGGCGGTGTATTACATTCAGCAGGCTCAGTCGTTTCAGGACGGTGCATTGGGGATTTTGAAAGCCCTCGTCTGGCCCGCGATCCTCGTCTACAAACTCCTCGGACTCTGATCCG
This sequence comes from uncultured Candidatus Saccharibacteria bacterium, assembly GCA_964592945.1. Taxonomy (GTDB): domain Bacteria; phylum Patescibacteriota; class Minisyncoccia; order Phycocordibacterales; family UBA2100; genus UBA10103. The sequence continues at coordinate 2,524 of CAZQGK010000027.1, read as the reverse complement.
CTTGTAAAACGCCCCACGGGGGTGCCTGCGTTTTTGTCATTGGGGTCAGGCCCCATCAACAGTTAGTAATTAAAACTTATCCAGAAGAAGAAAGCCCCCATGAGAAATATAACGCCACCCCACAGCACCTGACCGCCCTTAAACATTTGGGCTTTTTTGTTGACACGATCGGGAAACCCGATCTTTTCAATTCCTTTGAACAAAGTGACCCAGCC
>CAZQGK010000027.1:0-2209 GCA_964592945.1 uncultured Candidatus Saccharibacteria bacterium | reverse complement strand
AAATTGTTATTATTCGACTTCCCGTTTGATTGTAGCAAAGATTTCCTGCCCCGCACCGAAGAGCCGCACGTTCGTGCGGCTCTCCATGTAGCGGTCAAACGGCGGGTGTCTGTCAGTCTTGATGACTGTGCGCATCCCCATCCCGCTCGCCCCTATGTCCACGCTCTCCGTCTCTACCCTCTCTATTACCCCTTTCCTCCTCGCTGTCTCTGTCTCTGTTGACATGGCCCCTCACGAAACTCACGCACTCGCCCTGATTGTTGAACGCAGGATTGTTGAACGTCGCCCATCCGCCGTTCGTGCACTGTGTTCTGTCCGTCGGAGGACCGACCAGAATGACGCCCGAGAGCGTCGAGAGATTATCAACGAGGAAGCCCGCTCCCGCCGTAGCAGGCGCCGCAGCACCGCCGGTACGGAAGATGGCCGTCTTTACGATGCGCGGGCTCTGCTCAGCGGACGCCTCGCTATCAAAGCGGTAATAATTTTCCCAGCTCGTCCCCGTATGCGCCAACGTGCCGTTTATCCAGACCCTGACCACGTCGTTGGAAGGCCCGTCGACTGTATCAAGTGTGAGCTTGATCGTATGCGGGACGCTCCGGTCGTATACCCCGAGGTCCGTGAGAACGAAGTTGGCGGGATTCGAGGTCCCCTGCACATCGTAGAAGATGATGTTGATACCGTCCGCCACGTCTTCAAATCCAAGGTAGCTCATGCGTGAGCCGTCCCCGCGGTCAGGAGAGACCGACATGAAAAGGCCCGCCTGTTGCGCCTCCGGCACGGCGGACGCAAGGTTAAATTGCATCTCGAAGTGCTGCTGCTTCGTACCCACAGAGTACGTGCCCGCCGTGGACGACGTCTCACCGACCGCATTCACAAGCGGCTTCACGAACGTCATGTCGCCGAAGCATCCGCTCGTCACCGCATTCGAGATCCGCAAACTCTGCAGGCCGAATCCTGCGGTTCCCAAGCTGCCTGCAACCGCGTGGTCATATACCGCACAACCCGAACCGGCTGCCCCGAGGCTTGTCCATCCGTTCTGGGTATTGATGCTGCCAAGCGCATAAGGGGGATTCTCGAAGTCAACATTAACAGTATCTGCGAACGCAATTACAGGTACTGCGAGGAGCGCGGCTCCGATCGCTGCGGAACAAAATCCTGAAACTGTTGTTTTCATATTCTTTTTAAAGATTTATCGCTGCTGATATGTTACTAATAATGACATCCTCATAATCTCACCTCCAAAATGAGGGAAGTGTGAACCTGAGAGAGAAAGTGGAGAACCGGCGCGGGCGCCTTTGGCACTGCGGTGGATATGTGCAAATTGCTGCTGGACTAACCCGGATTCTTCTGTCATAGTCCGAAATATGGAGCTGGCGTTCGCCTGCTTCTATGTACCACAGTCCCCTGGGGGGACGAGGAGGGAAAGTGAAGAGATGTTTGACTAGCGTCGTTGCGGGGGCTGTGCTCGCCGTGACAATTGGTTTGCCCGCGAAAGCGGAAGGCCAAAGAGTGAACTGGGCCGGCTTCTACGCCGGCGTAAACATCGGGAGCGGCTGGGCTACCGGGACTCCCGATACCGCAGGCGCCCCGACGTTGAAGGCGAAGGGTCTCGTCGGTGGGGCGCAGGCCGGCTACAACTGGCAAGTCGGCCAACTCGTCTTCGGGCCGAAAGTTGAAGTCGGCTTCGGCAACATCCGGGGCACCGTCTATGACGGCAACTACCTGAACTACTCCGGGCGCGCCAATGCGTTCGGCTCGGTCCAGGCGAGGGTCGGTGTGGCCATCGGGCGCGTGTTGCCCTATGTCCAAGGCGGTCTGGCGTTTGCTCGCTCGACTGCATCGATGAACTGTCCGCAGGCGCCCTTCGGCATCTGCAAGTTCACCGGTCCGTTCACGGCCTCGGACACCAAGACTCTGACCGGCTGGACGGTAGGCGGCGGGCTTGAAGTCCTGCTGGCGCCAAACTGGTCGGCCTTCGTCGAAGCACAGTACGCAAATTTCGGAAAACCGACGTACAGCTTCATCACACCGCTTGGCCCTGCAGCTGCATCGTCAAAGCAGGAGCTCAGCGCCGTGAAGGGCGGGCTCAACTTCCACTTCTAGTCTGACGGAATGTCCGTCGCTTGTTCTTGTAGAATCACGAACCGGGTCCGGTCGCAACTCTCTGCGCCCGGACCTGATTTTTTTATACTGTATTTAACTGTGCCTG
>CAZQGK010000026.1:0-9038 GCA_964592945.1 uncultured Candidatus Saccharibacteria bacterium | reverse complement strand
ATTGAAGCGCAGGTCGCGATGGTGAAGGAAGTGAAAAAGGCGGGCGTAGCAGTCGCGGCCGCATGCGGGCCATTCGCCGCCGACCGCGCAAAAGCACTCGACGAAGCCGGATGCGATGCAATCGTCATTGATTGCGCGCATGGACACAATTTGAATGTGGTAGAGAGCGCGCGGAAAATAAAGAAGAGCCTGAAGAATGCAAAAATGATTTTCGGCAACATCGCGACAGGGGAAGCGGCAAAAGCCGTATGCAAATTCGTCGACGCCGTCAAAGTCGGCGTCGGGCCCGGATCTATCTGCACGACGCGCCTCATCTCGGGCGTGGGTGTGCCGCAGCTCTCGGCCGTGCTTGATGTCGTTTCCGTCGCAAAGAAATATAAAGTTCCCGTCATCGCCGACGGCGGTATCCGCACGTCGGGCGACATCGCCAAGGCGCTCGCCGCAGGTGCTTCGGCTGTCATGCTCGGCAACCTCTTTGCAGGCACCGACGAATCGCCTGGCAATATCGTCGAGAAAGACGGCAAGAAATTCAAGGAATACCGCGGCATGGGTTCACAGGCGGTCATCAAAAGCGCATCGGGCTCCGAGCGCTACTTCACGCATGGTCGCAAAGCGGTACCCGAAGGCGTCGAGGCGCTCGTGCCATACAAAGGTCCGGTGGGGGAGATAATCGCCACGCTCGCTTCCGGTGTGCAGGTGGGCATGGGCTATGTCGGCGCAAAGACCATTCCTGAATTCGAAAAGAAAGCGCAATTCATCCGCATCACACATGCGGCGATTGCCGAAGGCAAACCGCACTCACTCGCAGGCATCACCGGCTGAAGCGGATTGAGAATAAGGAGTAAAACGAGTATGATGAGTGCGCGCCCGAAAGGCGCGCACTTTTTGCCAGATTGTCTAATGGTAGGTTCCCTGTTTGTCTAAGAGCGAAGCGATTAGTTACAAACAGCAGTGCCGATGAGTGGAACGAATCGGCAGTCCGCGGCGGAGGTGAATGGTGTTGAGGAGTATAGTTAGTCACGTGAAGAGAAAATATTGCCAGATCGTCTAATGGTAGGACTTCTCCCTCTGGAGGAGAGTATCTTGGTTCGAATCCAAGTCTGGCAGCCAAGTAAAACTTTATGGACCAGATAACGTGGAACGATTTTGAGAAGGTGGATATCCGGGTAGGGAAGATTGTTGAAATTCAGGATTTTCCCGAAGCGCGCAAACCCGCTTACAGGTTGCGGATAGATTTTGGCTCGGAGATTGGAATTAAGCACTCAAGTGTCCAGGCCGTCGGAGCGCATACGAAAGAGGAGCTTTTGAATTCATTCGTCTGCTGCGTAGTGAATTTCCCGCCAAAACAAGTCGGCCCCTTTACGTCGGAGGTCCTCACGCTCGGTTTCAAGAACAACGCAGGCGATGGGTGGGTGCTCATCGAGCCGAAGAGCGATGCCGTAGATATCGGCAGCAAGCTCGCGTAGATATTCACAACGTCCGGATTTTGGTTTCCCCGATTCCTGTAAGGATTTTGAAATTGACGCGTCTCAATAGTCGTTTATCCGAATATGTGTAACTATAGAGAAATATGAAAACCATACTTACGATCATCTTTGTCATCTTCGCGGTAGCCACGGCAGGGTACGTTGCGAGAGAAAAAGGTATCGGGAGCGATGCCCAACAAACAACGAGTAATGGGCCGGGAAGCACCACGAATACCGGCATCCCTCGTCTGACATTGGATCTAAGCGGGCAGGGGCTCACAAAAGCACCGGCGTACATCTTTACTCGGATAGATATCGAGGAGCTCAACCTCTCAAATAACTCACTTGATGGCGCACTGCAAGCAGATGTCCGCCAGCTACAAAATCTCAAAGTCTTGAACCTCAGCAACAACAAGTTCACCGGAGTACCCGCAGAGATAGGGCAGCTGAAAAATTTGGAGGTCTTGGATCTTTCCAACAACCAGCTCACAGGGCTTCCGTACGAACTCGGTAATTTGTCCAAGCTGAAACTACTAGACGTATCGGGCAATGCGTATTCGGAAGCAGACCTCTCAAAAATACGGGGAAGCCTACCTTCCTCTACGGTCATCAAGACCCAATAGCCGTCCCCGGCTGCCGGGGCCTTCCACCCCAGTTGACAGATACCCCCTGGGGGGTATACACTGATGCGCATATGGGACACACGCACGGGGCGGACGCCGGGAAAATCCTTCGACGGCTCAAGATCATCGAGGGTCAGATACGGGGGCTGCAAGACATGATAGCGAAAGACACGTACTGTGTGGATGTCATTACACAAACGTCGGCGGTGAAGCAGGGGCTATCGAATGTGGAAAATATGATACTGGAGAACCATCTCTCGACGTGCGTCGTGAAGCAGATACAAAGCGGGGACGCAAAAAAGGCTATCGGTGAAGTTCTTACGGTCTACAAGCTCAAGCGCAAGTAATATGGCACACCACACGTACAGGGTAAAAGGTATGCACTGTGCGTCGTGCGCGAGCATTATTGAGAAAACGCTCAAGAAAGTGGATGGCGTGCAGGATGTTCAGGTGAACTACGGGACGGAAACTGCGAAAGTTACATTTGATGAAGCGAAGACCGGTCATCAACATCTCTCACAAAAAATAGAACCGCTCGGATATTCGCTCGCGGCGCCGGCACAGACGGCCGCCTCGATGGGCATGTCGGAGAACGAACATGCGGCACATCTCGGGCTCAATCAATCCAAGGCCGAAAAACTCGCCGAAATTGCGGCGATGAGACGCATGATACTTTCGGCGATACCGCTTGCCGTTTTCAGCGTCTTTGTGATGGGATGGGAGATATTCGCGCAATTCGCCGTACTTCCGGCCGTGCCCTTTGTATGGGAGGAATTTTTCCATCACGTACTTCCGCTCATGGCCACCTACATGCTTTTCGTGGTCGGCAAACCGTACCTCCTCGGATTTTATCGCTTTCTCCGTCACGGCGCGGCCAATATGGACACGCTCATCGGCATGGGGACGCTCGCGGCATTTATATACAGTGTCGCCGTTATCTCATTTGAGGAAGCACTGCGACCGTTCATCAATGTCGAGAGCACATACTTTGACGTGACTATCATCGTCATCACCTTCATCGCGCTCGGCAAATACCTCGAAGCGCAGGCGAAGGTGAAAACGGGTGATGCCATTGAAAAACTTCTGAATTTGCAGGCGAAAACAGCGCTTGTCATCCGTAACGGCAAGGAGGTTGAAATACCAATAGACCAAGTACTGCACGGCGACCTCATCGTGGTGAAGCCTGCCGGCAGAATTCCCGTAGACGGCGTGCTCACCGAGGGTTCCTCCTATGTCGACGAGTCAATGATTACGGGTGAACCAATGCCGGTAAAAAAGTCGGCCGGGGACACGGTGGTCGGCGGCACGCTCAATACAAGCGGCGTGTTCACATTTAAAGCGACGAAGGTCGGCTCCGAAACGATGCTCGCGCGCATCGTGAAGATGGTGGAGGAAGCGCAAGGCTCCCGTGCGCCCATTCAGGCGCTTGCCGACAAGATCTCATCCGTGTTCGTGCCCATCGTTCTCGTTGTCGCATTTGTCGCGCTTGGCACGTGGCTCATCGTCGGAGCTCAATACCTCGGCTTCGCGCAGGCGCTCGCATACGGCCTCACATCGTTCATCGGCATACTCGTCATCGCGTGCCCGTGCGCACTCGGCCTCGCGACGCCGACGGCCATCATCGTCGGCGTAGGTAAGGGGGCAAGGGAGGGCATTCTCATCAAGGACGCAGCGACACTTGAAAAACTGCACAAAGTAAACGTCATCCTCGTCGACAAGACGGGTACTATTACGAGAGGTAAGCCGGAGCTCGCGTCGCTTCAGAATCTCTCAGACAAAAGCGATGCGGATATCATCGCGATTCTCGCATCACTTGAAAATAAATCCGAACATCCTATCGCGCATGCGGTCGTGAATTATGCAAATGAAAAAAATATTGCGCTCTTGCCCGTAGAGCAATTCGAGAACATCAAGGGTAAGGGAATTCGCGGCACGGTAAACGGCGTCGAGTATCGCGTAGGGAGCGAGAAGCTGGCGCGGGAACTCGGTGCGGAATTCGGTTCACTCGAAAAAGATACTTCTGAAGGTAAAACACCCGTTATTCTTGCGTCAGAGGGTAAGGCGCTCGCGGTCGTTATGGTAGCCGATCAAGTGAAGCCTGAAGCGGTACAGGCGGTGAAAGATCTGCATGCGCTCGGCATCTCGGTCGTCATGCTCACCGGCGATGATAAGAACACCGCGCGATTCATCGCGGACTCAGTCGGCATCGATGAAGTGGTCGCTGAGGTACTACCCGAGGACAAGCTCAATAAGATAAAAGAACTCCAAGCCGCGGGCAGCATCGTCGCTATGGCTGGGGACGGTGTAAACGACGCGCCCGCGCTCGCTCAGGCGGACGTCGGTATCGCGATGGCGACGGGCACGGATGTCGCCATTGAATCCGCGGGCATCACCCTTTTGCACGGCGACATCTCAAAGCTGGTTATGTCGGTGCGCCTCTCCAAGATGACGATGCGCGGCATTAAGCAAAACCTTTTCTGGGCGTTCATCTATAACATCGTTGGCATCCCGCTCGCGAGTGGTATACTTTTCCCGGTCTTTGGCTGGCTCTTGAGCCCTGTATTTGCAGGCTTTGCAATGGCAGGGTCGAGCGTCTCGGTGGTCGGCAACTCGCTCCGCCTCAAGACAAAAAAACTATTATGACCTACCGCATACAAACCCCGCTACAAAAAACCGTCACGGCGCTCATGCTCGTGCTGTTCCTTGCGACCGTTTTCTTCAGTTTCGCCTCGATGATGCACGAACCGGAGGCGGGCATGCAAGCGGACTGTCCATTTTCCGTAATGGGAGAACCTTTGTGTCCGCAAAATCTGGCCGCGGCAATCATGCACCATATCTCCGCGTATCAATCGTTTCTTGCGGTGGTCGCAGGTTCCGGCACGACCGCCGCCGTCATTGCGTTTCTTCTTGCTCTCTTTGCCGCGTTGTCGTTTCTTCTCACACCGCTTTTGTACAAACCTCCCGAGCCGCTAGGGCCCTTTTTCAAAGTCCTGACCACTGTCCGAAGAGATACGAAGGCAATCCGTTGGCTCTCATTGTTTGAGAACAGCCCCTCGTTCGCCTAAGGCACCCAAAAAACCGCTTTTTTGGGTGCTCGTGCTCGCTTACCGCGGGCTTTTTGCGATTACCACTCCTCTAGAAAAATCCAAACTATGAAACCAAAAACACTTATCTACTCAGGTTTGTTCATCCTCCTCATCATCGGGCTGCTCGCCTGGGGCAATACCACAAAAGGCGGGGCCGCATCCGTGCAGGGGGTATCCTTACGCGCTCAAAAAAGCGCTCTTACGGCACCCCTTGTCTTCCACGACTTCGGCACAATCTCGATGAAGAACGGCAATGTCACCAAAGAGTTCACCGTGACCAACCCCACGGCTGAAGCCATAACCGTTAAGACCGTCCTTACTTCCTGCATGTGCACCGCAGCATTTCTCGTGCAGCCGGACGGCAGCATTAAGGGACCGTTCGGTATGCCGGGGATGGGATACGTCCCGCCGGCCGACGAGACGATTCAGCCAGGCGAAAGCCGCATCGTCCGTGTGGTCTACGACCCGAATGCGCACGGTCCGGCAGGCGTCGGCCGCATTGACCGCTTCGTGACGCTCACCGACGATTCCGGCGGGGCGGTCGAGTACGAAATAAAGGCGAATGTCACACCCTAGTATGAAGCGAATTCTTAATGACGACGTAGAGAGAGAAAAAAACGAAAGTAGCACTTTTGTTTTTTCGAGCCGAGGAGTCAGCAAAGGTTCAGTAAGAATCTTTATCATTGGAGCTACGATAGCCGCGTTCATTCTCGCGGTGCTCGTCCTCAAGTTCAGTCCGGGCACCTCGTCGCTCATCTGGGCGATAAGTGAGGGCGGCGCGTGGCTTCTCCCGCTCGTGCTCATATCGTCGCTCCTCGACAGCGTGCATCCGTGCTCGTTCTCCATCCTCCTCATCACGATAGCCTTCCTCTTCGGGCTGCAGCTCTCGCGCGAGAGGATACTCGCCATCGGAGGCGTCTACATCGCGGGCATATTCGCGGCATACCTTGCGATAGGGCTCGGCGCGCTCAAGGTCTTGCACCTCTTCAACACGCCGCACTTCATGGGCAAACTCGGCGCCTCACTCCTCATTATCTTCGGAATCATCACGCTCTTGAACAGATTCTTTCCGAATATGCCCGTCAAGCTCAAGATGCCGTCTATAGCGCATGGGCCGATGGCGAGGCTCTTGGAACGCACCTCCATCGCGGCGGCATTCGGGCTCGGCCTTCTCGTAGGCATCTGCCAATTCCCGTGCATGGGTGGCCCGTACCTCATGGTCATCGGGCTTCTCCGTGACCAGGTGACGTACCTTACGGGATTCTGGTACCTTCTGCTCTACAACCTCATCCTCATCGTGCCGCTCGTTCTCGTCTTGTGGTTCTCCTCGGACAAGACGGTGGTGGACAAGATGCAGGAGTGGAAACGCGACCACCTTGCAGAGGTGCGTCTCATCGCAGGTATCGCGATGATACTGCTCGGTGCGCTTATTCTCTTAGTCTAATCGTATGAACACCCTCAAGAACATCTGTCCCATATGCGTCCTCGTGGGCGGCACGTGGATCGTGCTGCTTACGCTGCGCTTCCTCGGCTACGACGTAAACGAGACCTTCATCGCGCTGCTTATGGGCGGCAGCGTCGTCGGTATCTCGTACACGCTCGGCAAACGCATGCTGCGGCAGCGCTCGGTCGTGTGGAAACTCCTCTCTATTCCCTTGGGCTTCGCGGCGGCGTGGGCGCTTCTCTACTTCGCATGGGGATACGTCGCGCTCGCTCTCCTTACATACGTCCCTCTCTGGACCATCATGCGGGGAGCTGCAGAGGCGGCGACGCGGAAGAAGGGCACCGTCGACGTCGAGAAGGAATTAGAAGATTGTTGCGATTAACGAATAACAACACGTATGGAACCTGAACAACATGAACAAGAACCTCATACTTGGCGACAATCTCCGATAGCCAAGGAATACGCTGTACCGGTAGCAATCGTTATTGCGGGATTCATGCTCGCGGTGTCGTACTACCTTGTGCAGACGAACGGTCGGTACGCAGTACGCTCGACACCGCAGAGCGCAATATTCTCGCAACTGGAAGAGAGCGTCATCCCGTCAAAGGGAGTTGAGCTGTCCGTCACCTGGGGTGACCTCGGGAAGCGGATGGTGGAGCTTGGCGCAATTGATGCGGGCAAAATGGCGGCACTCTATAAAAACCGCGGCGGGTTTCCGGCCGAGTACAAGAAACTACTTCTGCAGGGCGGGAACGGGAAGCTCATGATGACACGGGAGAACGCCGGGTACCTCCTGAATCTTCTGTGGGCGCTCGGTCTTGCAAACAAGAACCCGATTCTTGAGGACAAAACCGAGATGATGAATCCCGGCTACGGCGGTGCGGGCAATTTCGCCTCGACCGGCGGCTGGACGATAGCAAAAGGCGATGCGATGGAGCACTACAACATGCACGCGCTCGTTACGCTCACCGCCGAACAGCAAAAGCTCGTTGACCGTGTATCACGCAACATCTATCGGCCGTGTTGCGGCAACTCGGTGCACTTCCCGGATTGTAATCACGGGATGGCGATGCTCGGCCTGCTCGAACTGATGGCCTCGCAAGGTGTCGGTGAAGAGGAAATGTACAAAACGGCGCTCGCAGTAAATTCGTACTGGTTCCCCGATACGTACCTCACCATCGCGATGTACATGCAGGACAAGGGTGTCGCGTGGGACAAAGCGTCACCGAAGGAAATGCTCGGCGCCGAATATTCTAGCGCGGCGGGGTACCAAAATATCTCCTCGCAGGTAAACGTTCCGTCAGGCCAAGGAGGAAACGGCGGCTGCGGCGTGGACGCCGGAGCACCCGCTGCGCCGAAGCAGCAAAGCGGATGCGGGGTGTAATATTAAAAGTAAGTGCTTATTACGTAAAAAATAACAGGTATGAAAACAAATATATTAGTTTCAGTGCGAAATGTTCTGCTCATTCTAGTCCTTGCGAGTGTGATGCCGGTCTTCGCATTCGCACAGACTGCAGCGACCGACGATATCGCATCCTCCGTCACCGCAGGCCAGCAGACCTGGCAGCAGCTGCAAGACAAGCGGGTGTCGTGCGGCAGTCTGTCGGACACGAACTTCGAGAATCTCGGTGAGTACTTTATGGACCGGATGATGGGCAGCTCCCACGAGGCGATGAACGAGTACATCGTGAGCCGGTTCGGAGAGAGCGGTGAGGAACAAATGCACATCACCATGGGAAAACGATTGAGCGGGTGCGACACACAGGCCGTGTATCCCACAGGATTCCGGGGCTTCATGCCGATGATGGGCGGATACGGAGGCTCGATGATGGGGTACGAGTCGGATTATTACGGGTCTGATTACGCGCGTTCCATGATGGGCTACGGCTACGGTTCGATGATGGGATATGGCGGGCTCGGATTTCTCTTCGACATCTTATGGTGGGTACTCGTCGTCGTTGCGGTCGTTGCCCTGGTGCGCTGGCTATCGGGAAGGCCGGGTGTGTGGGGTAGCACGGGCGCGCTCGACACCCTGAAAGAGCGCTACGCGAAGGGGGAGATAGACAGGGAAGAGTTCGAGTCCAAGAAAAAGGACATAATGGGATAACTATGAAGTACGGATATAAACGGAACGTTCCGCTTTCCTTCGGGGAGGCGGTCGAGAAGGTGAGAAACGAACTTTCCAAAGAAGGCTTTGGCGTACTCACCGAAATAGATGTAAAGGCGACGCTCAAGAAAAAGCTGAATGTTGAGTACGATAACTATCTCATCCTCGGCGCGTGCAACCCACCGTTCGCCCTTGAGGCACTCAAAGAAGAGAAAGACATCGGTTTGCTCTTACCTTGCAACGTCATCGTGTATGAAGATGGCGGAAAGGTCTTCGTGTCGGCACTAGTGCCGACGGTGGCGATGGGAATGG
>CAZQGK010000025.1:0-9388 GCA_964592945.1 uncultured Candidatus Saccharibacteria bacterium | reverse complement strand
GCGCGCGCTTATTTGCGTGACTACGTCGGAGTAGTTGCCCACGTACTGCTCCACCTTGTGCGTGTGGATATCGAGGTAAAGCACGCCGTGCGTAAAAGCGTTGAGGAAGTCGGCATCGTGCGAAATGACGATGACGGTTTTCTCGTATTCGACGAGGAATTTCGTGAGGTGCGCGATACCCGCTTTGTCGAGATTATTCGTCGGCTCATCGAGCAAGAGCAAGTCGGGCTTTTGTATCAGCGCCGATGCCAGCAGTAGCCGCGCCTGCTGCCCGCCTGAAAATGTGCTCATGATACGCTCGTGGACTTTCTCGTGATTTTTCAGATTCACCACTTCAAGCACATCATCGATGAGCGGGTCAATGTTGTACATCTTTTTCGGAAATACTTTTTGGAAAAATTCGCGCACCGTAAGCTTGAGCTCGTCGCGCGGAATGACCTGGCGCGACAGCGCGATGGAGAGACCTTTTTCGATATGAATATCGCCTTCCTCGGGCCTGAGCGCGCCCGTGATGAGCCCGAAGAGCGTGCTTTTGCCGGCGCCGTTCTGGCCCATCAGGGTCATTTTGGCGCCGCGGCGTATGGGGAAAGAGACCTCGTCGAGGATTTTTTTGTGATGACCGTGCTCAAACGAGACGTCCTCAAAGCGGACTATTGTATCTTCAGCCATTCAGGTGACACACTATACCTGAGGTTGAGAACAATGCGAACACCTTTTTGCCGCGAGAGGGATTTCGCTCAGACACTCGGTGCACTTTTTCGTCGTCGGGTCGGCGGGCGGGCCCTTGCGCGAACGCTCCACGAGTACATTCATCGGCTTCACCACAAAAAAGAATACCGTTGAGGCAACGAGTAGGAATGATATGAGCGCATTGATGAAATGTCCGTATTTAAATTCGCTGCCGTTGATAGTGAATGAAAGCCCGCCAAAATCGGGGACCTTGGCTATTGCCGCGATGAAGGGAGTGATGACGTCGGCAACGAGCGCGGTAACCACCGCGCCGAATGCGGCACCCACCATAACGCCGACCGCGAGGTCGACGACGTTGCCGCGCAGAAGGAATTGTTTGAATTCCCTTAACATAAAACTCACTACTTCTTGGCCTTCTTCGGCTTCTTCGCTTCCTTTTTCTGAGAATTATTTCCTTTTGCCATATATGCGATGATTACGGATAAGAAACAGATTGTACCACAAGCAATGAGCCGTTATTGCACGGTAACGCGCTCGATGAGCATGGGCTCAAGCGGGCGGTCTGCCGGGCCGGTGGGAGTCTCTTCGATGGCGCCCACGACATCCATGCCAGCACAGATGCGGCCGAATGTGGTGTGTTTACCGTCCAAGAAATTATTGTCGGCGGTATTGATGAAAAATTGACTGCCGTTGGTGTTGGGTCCCGAATTTGCCATCGAGATGGTTCCTATGATGTTGTGATTGTTGTCCCGTATTTCGTCCGCGAATTTGTAGCCCGGGTCGCCCGTGCCCCAGCGCGTCATCATCGCATCGTCTTTGGTCAAGGGGTCGCCGCCTTGTATCATAAAATCTTTGATGACGCGGTGAAATTTGGTGCCGTCGTAAAATCCCGCTTTCGCCAGCTTCGTAAAATTAGCGACCGTGTTGGGCGCGTCAGCGTCGAAAAATTCTACGGTGATGTCGCCTTTGTTGGTGTGAAGTATTGCTTGCATGATGCCTGTCTATTTCCGGCCCTTCTTTGCGTCCCGCACTCCTTCGCGGACGCCTGCGGCGATGCCTTTACCCATCTTGGAGAGGTGCGATATTACACCCCGTACCGACTTGTGCGCGTGGCGCGCATCGGCGACGACCGTACGTGCCGCAGTACGTGCGGCGCCATGAGCCTGTGACGGATTTTTCATGATGCGTATCGCGTGTTTGGAGACCTTCTTTGCCTGTACTCCCGTGATGCGCGCAAGCTCGGCCCCGTCGCGGGCGATTTTTTTTATTTCGTTGTGAATTGTTTTTTTCATATTGAATTGCACTTATGTGTGTACGCTGCGATTATAGCACTCTGCTCGATGGAACTCATGTGGAAACTATATTCCGACAACGCCGAAGGCTTTGCCGATGCCGAATGTTATCGCCATCGCGAGCGCACCGCCGATGACGACGCGCATCGTCGCCCGCATTTTGTTGGCGCCGCCGATGTATGCGCTGAGGGTACCGGTAATGACAAGTGCGAGAATTACAGCGGCGAATGTGACGGGGATGCGTACGGATTCAGGAGGCAATGCGACGGCGATGAGTGGGATGATTGCCCCCGCGAGAAACGCCGCGGCGGAGGCGTAGGCCGCGTGCCACGGATTCGTGAGTTCATTGGGATTGATGTGCAACTCGGCCTCGGCATGCGCGGCAAACGCGTCGTGCGCGGTAAGCTCCGCGGCAACGGTCTGCGCCGTTGCTTTCGACAACCCTTTTGACTCGTAAATGGTAGCGAGCTCCGCGAGCTCAAGTCCCGGCACTGTTGCGAGTTCGTGACGTTCTTTTGCGAGCAACGCCCGCTCCGTGTCACGCTGCGAGCTCACCGATACATATTCTCCGACGGCCATGGAGAGCGCCCCGGCAGTGAGACCGGCGACACCCGCTGTAATGATGTAGCCCAACGATTCGGAAGCGCCCGCGATACCGACGACAATAGCGGCGACAGAGACGATGCCGTCATTCGCGCCTAGCACGGAGGCTCGAAGCCAATTCAGTTTTACTCCCGACCCGGGCGTGTGCAGCTCGTGATGGACCATGCAATCAACGCCACTCTTTTGCCATGTCCCACTTTATCTTCATCATCGAGCCGACCGCGAGAAGAACAAGTACGAATTTTGCGATACCGCCGACGATGGGGACGAATCCGAGGACCGTGTAGATAGCGACGCCGAGTAGTATCGTCTGCCATGCGACCTGATATTCAGCAGGCTTGAAGATCCACTTGTGGACCACGCTTCCTACGACGATGGCCGCCAATGGTGATGCGAGAAGGAGGAGCGCGGCGAATCCGATAAGCCCCAGTATCCCGAGTGGAACGCCGATGAGGGTCACAAGCAGCATTACCGATACGACAGGCAGGACGATAAACACGATAAGCCCGCGACCTGTCTCGAGAAGTGGCTGTGTTATGGCGTTACTGACGAGCACTTCCGCATAGCGCCGGAAGAAAAGTCCGAGCGCAAGCGCGAAGACGAGCAACGCGAGGAATTTGCCGAGGAAGAGGAGCGACAAGAGCGCGATGACACCCTTGCCGGATATTGCCGGTATTGCAGTTTTTTGCGGCTCGTAGGTCGTCTTACCTTTGACGACCGCACCCGCCTCCATCGTTGCCTCTGACTTCGCTGTGTAGTTCAGGTCTCCGTTTATAACGGCGTTCTTTCCGAGCGTGAGTTTCGTTCCCTTGAACGTCACGTTGCCGCGTACCGGTGCATTGATCACGACCTCGCCTCCCGCGAGCTGCATGCCGCCTCCGATGGGAGCGTCCACACGAAGCATGCCGCCGCCCCACAATACGTCGCCGCCGACTCCGGGGCCGGAGATGGTCGTTTGCCCGCCTCCAATCACCGCATCACTCCCGACCTTGCCGTTCAAGATGATGTTACCGCCCCCGATACGCACGTCATCGCCCACATCAGCAATGACGGTGATAGAGCCGCCTCCTATCGCAAGGTCCTGCGACACCGGGCCATTCACGATAATGTTGCCGCCGGCGACGACAAGGTCGCCATTTACCTTGCCGGAACTTGTAATATTTCCGCCCGCGAGATACATGTCGTTCCTCACCGTCTCCGAGGCAGAGAGTGTCGGTGATTCGCCCACGCGCACTTCGAGCGCGAACGCTACGAGGGGAATAATAAGCGCACTTATTAGTAAACTTGCTCCCGAAACCGCGAGAGATTTGTTCATATACCGCTACTATACACCCCGCCTTTTGCCGCGCCAGTCAGAGGCTATTCCTCCCGCACTTCCACAGGAATGAGGTCGTATGCAATCACTTCATACGGATGCGTGCGTTTGAGCGCCGCTATCACACCATCAACAAGTTCGGGGCTGACCCGGCACTCCATCCGTTCTTCTTCTACTTCCGCAAGTTTTCCTATCTCTCCTATGTGCGGGTGCGCTCCGGCTTCGGGTTTGAAACGGCCGATACCCCGCGAGCTGAAGCTTGCGAATGAGTAGTTACCGTGTTTGCCGGCGCCGGCTTTGCCGATAGCCTCGCGAACCGCATCGGCGTGCGAGAGCGGGACTGTAAAAACGAGTTTGTACATCTTTGCCATACTTTAGTGTTCAAGATAAAAGACGGTCGCAACCGGCAAGGTTACGGCGGCAATCTGTAGGGCCAGTATCTTCCATGCATCTTTTGGATTACGCGGTAACCATTTGATAGCAAAAAACGATATCATCAACACTTCCATGACAAGCCACAACTGAAAGAGGTGTGCCGGCGTGCCCTCATCGGCATCAGGATCCGGAGGAACGTCGCCGAATATCATGATGTAAGAAACAACGAACGTGAGCATGCCGAGCGACAGTGCTATCGGTATCCACGCGCCCGACTTTTTCAATATTGAACTCATATCGTTAGTTGAGCGAATAACCCACGGCGAGTGCCGTGAGAATGACAAGACCCGTCGCCATCGCAAATACCGCGGCCGTTTGCAGGAACAGCTTTACTCCCTCCTCCCGCTTCCCATCGAGGATCATCATGAGTGGTTGGAAGAAAAAGAGGTAACCCATGAGCGCCACTGAAAAGACGAGGACTCCGAGGGCACCCATCGGCAGAAGGATCGTTTCTTGTATCACACCGTCCAAGCGGGTTGCCGCAAGGTTGAAGCCCGTCACTAAGACTATGATGTACGAAATCGCAAAGAGAGCATTGTAAAACGGATTCGTGGTCATGGTCTTATTTTGTATACGGCGAATCTTGCATAAACAACGGGACGAGCGTACCGCCGGTGATATAGAAGGCGAGCTCGCCTGCGAGGACGATTGGCGGCGGGCCGTCTTCTGCGGGATTGGCGCTTGCATAGTGAATTAGCGCGCCGATGTATCGTACGCCAAGATAGAGGCCAATCACTATAATCGCGAGCCCTACGATTTTTAGCGCCTGATTCATACGGTTACTTTTTATATTCTATTAAATCCCCCGGCTGACACTCCAGAGCTTTGCAAATCGCCTCCAATGTCGAAAATCGTATCGCCCGCGCCTTTCCGTTTTTCAGGATAGAAACATTGGCCATCGAGATTCCCACCTTCCCGGTGAGCTCGGTGACGCTCATTTTCCTCTTGGCGAGCATTACGTCGATGTTGATGATAATTGCCATAGCTGTGCATTTATACCGTCAGGTCGTTCTCCGATTTAATATCAATGGCATTTTGCAGAAGTCGCTGAAGTACCGCCGCAAAGACGCCGGTGACGAGCGGTGCAAAGATAAAGACAAGTCCCATGAACACGACGCCGGGCGCATCGTCTTTATCTGCAACGTAAATGATGAGTGGCATGAAGGCGGCATACAGAGCGCTTATGGTGAATGCGCAATACTTAATATTCCGTATCGCTTTTACGGACAGCTCAGAGAAAGGGATGTTGCCGTCGATGTAACTCAGAAGCAAAAGGCCCTGGTAGAGTGCAAAGAAAAACGGTATGGCCGCGATAAACATACAGACCAAGATCGGAAGATAGATTCCTGCATTTCCCGAGATACTTACCCCTCCGATAATTACGCAAAGTGCGAGCACGGCTAACCCGATCAGATAAATCACCGATTTCAAGAAAAGCGTTGACCCTTGCTTCATACATCTGAGCCTAATCTGTATTTATCGTTTGTCAATATATAATTATCGTTATATGTGGATTAACGGTGAATACAGCCTGCCCGCAAGCTTGGTCATATGGTCATTTTACCAAATACTCTCGACATGCCAGGGGTTAAGACTCTTTTATGGTATCTTTAGGCTGTTTGGGGGATCGTCTAACGGTAGGACAGCGCCCTTTGGAGGCGTTTATCTTGGTTCGATTCCAAGTCCCCCAGCAAGAAAATCACTGCTTCTGCGCCTTGAGCATCAGGAAAAGCGGGAACTCTTTGCGAGCTCTGTCTTCCGCATCCCTGCGCGGCCCCTTCTCGCTCACACGATGTGATATCCACTCTTCGAGACCCGCGAGGACGAAGCCGTGCTTGGCGAACTCTTTCATGTAGAGCTGTAGCGGCCGGTGGTACGAAAGTGTGGTGGCGCTTGGGTCCGAGCCCGGATGCATCTGTATTTGGTATGAGGTCTCCGAGAGGTAGCGGTCGATGCGGCGGAATTGAATATTTGCATCGGCATCAAAGCCCCACTGTGAATGGCGCGGGATACGGAATGCGGGGTGGTTGAGGACGATGACGAATGAGCCGCCCTGTTTGAGCAAATGCGAGACCTGCGCGAGAGCGCCCGAAAGGTCTTTGATATTTTGCAGCGCGAGCACGCAGATAGCCGCGTCAAAAGATTCATCAGGCAACGGCATACGGGAAGCGGGCGCGGCAATATAGTGAATGCTCGCGGGTCCGAGCTTTTTCCCGATAGCGATGAGCTCGGGTGCGATGTCTGCGCCCGTCACGTGCGCGCCCGCAGCCGCGAGTGCGCGGGAGAAAAATCCCTGTCCGCACGCAACATCGAGGACCAGCTTCCCTTTCACATCGCCGAGCACGCGCGAGAGATTCGGCTTGATGACCTTCTCGTGATAGGTGTCGTCCGACTCCGAAACGTGCTCGTGATACCAATTGGCCACATGCCCCCACGAAGTTTCCTGCTCTTTTGCCTTTGCGGGTGCGGGCTTTCGAGGCACCGGCTTCCCTTTCTTCACTTCTCTGCGCATATATCAATGACTGCGAGTTCGAGGGGCAAATACGGCACGGCCGCGTATGCCATTTGTTGATACGCTTCGAGCAACGCCTTCAGAGTATCCGAATTCACCCCCGGTTCTTTGGAAAGCTCCTGAGCGAGCGCGAGGTCGGCTTCGGTCAACTCTTGTGCGAACGATTTCGCGAGGTCGGGCGCATAGCGCAGCAAGAGGACGGCGCGCAGGCGGTGGATGAGGAGCTTGGCGAGCGTGCGCGGGTCCATATTATCCTCAACCGTCTTCGCAATTACCGCGAGCCCCGCGGCGGCGTCCTTTTTGGCAACGGCGGTTAGGAGTTGCCGGACGATTTCCCCGCGCGGCGCGCCTGATACCGCTTCGACTTCCGCGACTTCGATTTTTTTATTATCAGAAACGGCGAGTACCTTTTGTAAAATAGAAAGCGAATCGCGGAAAGAGCCTTCGGCGAGAAGTGCGATAAGCTCTGCCGCTGAGCGCTCTAGCGTGTACCCTTCTTTCTTCCCGATATCGGCTACCGTCTCGGCGAGCATCGCTCTGGTCGGCTGCTTGAATGCATATATCTCGCAGCGCGATTGTATGGTCTCCGGCACACGGTCGCGGTCGGTCGTCGCGAGGACGAATATCGCGTGCGATGGCGGCTCTTCCAAAGTCTTCAGAAATGCGTTCCACGCCTCTTTGGTGAGCATGTGTGCCTCGTCGATGATGTAAAACTTGTACGGAGATTCAAACGGCATGGCGTACACGCCTTCGCGAAGCAATCGAATGTCGTCGATGCCACGATTCGACGCGGCGTCTATCTCGTAGAGATCTTTGTCGGAAACGCCAAGCTCGCGCGCAAGTATGCGCGCGACGGAAGTCTTCCCCGTCCCCCGCCCGCCGGCAAAGAGATACGCATGCGCGACCTTCTTGTTCTTAATCGCTTTTTCGAGCACATCCACCACATGCGCTTGCCCCCGCACATCCTTAAACTTCGCCGGCCGGTATGTGCGGTAAAGCGTCCCATGCCGTGTCTCTTTTGACATGCGGACAGTATACCCCGTACCAAAACTCTCATCATCTCTTTTCTCGGCAGTGGTTTGAACTTGTTGAGTTTGGTACGGGGCAGGCATAAAAAACATCGGCGTCGCGTATGCGGCGCCGATGACAGTCTCCTGATGCGTTTTGATCTCATTGGCCGCCCCTCCTTTTCACTTTCGGGGGCAACTTAAGATCTTCCCGCTGCTGAGCCGTTGCCCTCTTTGAGAGAAACGTCTGAATATAGTTGTGGGTTGCGGGAAGGTGCTTGAGGGCGGCCGTTGACAACTCCACGTCACTTATCACGGCGTCATCGGGATACTCGGCCCTGGCCTTCGTCAAAGCACGCATTAGTTCGGTTTCGGTCGCAACGATGCGACCACCTCCACCACCCTTTGTATAGAACACCATGTTATCGATTCCTTCTCGCTGAGTGCTGATGCGCAAGGTGCGTAATAATCCGTCTGTGCTTCAGTACCCTGATATGACGAATTTCCAACGTTTTGTAGATCTCGTTAAAGTTCCGGCTTACCCCGTTTGCATTGATGCTCAATCTGTCAGCCATTTCTTCACGCGTTTCTTCTCCAGTGCGGAAGTGCGTCAGCGTGGACTTCAATCGCCGTGGTAACGAGTCCACTCTGTCTGCCAGCACATCAAGGTCGAGCTTGTAGTGCGCGATGATATCGAGCGGCGCTTCAGGCGAATTGCCACCTGACCGCGGTTTACCGTTTTGATTTGACGTTGGACTACCCCGCTTAGCAACGGGCCGCGCACTTACGCGACACATATCAGCGAACTTGTCGTATGACTCCCCGACGGCTCGGAGCTGTGCCTTTTCGCTGCCGAGACGATGCAGGTCAAGCTTGACGCAGATGCCGGCAAAAAGCTCCCTCGCGCCCTTGTCCTTCGACACGCGCAGGGTTTTTACCTGAAGCTGTGTCGCTATCGTGGGCAGGTCGTATTTACGAGATGCCTGCCTCGCGACAAATAATTCATCTTCGTCGAAGCGTGTGAAGGTGTTGTAGTCCTGAGGACTCAACGGTTGAGTGTTAGCCGCCATGGCTGTATCCCCATTCGGTTTGAGTTACTTTGAACGTTTGCGCCCCCCCAGATTGTGAAAGAGCGGCTAACGGGCACCATAACTTTTTTATAAGCTTTCAACAAGAATAACTGCGGCCTCTTCTGCGCTGTCCGTCTCCATCAACCGCACACGCAATTCCTTGGCACCATCCCATCCCGAAATGTAGGCTTTGAAGTGCTTTTTCATTGTCGCGTAATTGACGGTATCTCCCAGCAATTCTTCGAAGAGCGCGAGGTGTTCGATAAGCGCCGCAATGCGGTCGTTAGGTTTTGGCTCATAACGACTTACAATGTCGTTATTGGCAAAGAGCCACGGGTTGCCGAAAACCGCTCGGCCGAGCATGACGCCGTCGCATTTCGTCTGCGCAACTTTCGTGCGCGCGTCGTCCAGGTCTTTCACATCGCCGTTGCCGAGAATGAGTGTCTTGGAGCCGAGAGAATCGC
>CAZQGK010000024.1:6227-9401 GCA_964592945.1 uncultured Candidatus Saccharibacteria bacterium | reverse complement strand
TCTACGTTCGCACCACAGACGTTACCGGAGAGGTAACGCTCAAGGAGGGAGTGGAAATGGTTATGCCGGGCGACACCGTCACCTTCAAGGTGAAACTCGTGAGCCCCATCGCCATCGAAGACCAGATGCGTTTCGCCATCCGCGAAGGTGGTAAGACGGTCGGGGCAGGAGTAGTCACGAAGATAGTTGCGTAATTTCTTCTCCAAGAAATTGCCACAGAACCCGCCGGAAGGCGGGTTTTCTGTCGGTGCTCCTGTATTTAGACGGAAAGCAAGATGCTCATTGTGAGTTTTCCCTGTAGTTGCATACTCGGACGTTGGAATTCATACATCAAGTAGAGTTGAGCGCACATCAAGGCGACGGAAAGAAGCAGAGCGATCACCTTTTTTGATTTTTTGAGTAGCCAATAGTCCGCCGCAAGAATGAGAATAGCGGGAACGCCAAGTACGCCAAAGGGGAGGAGACCGATAGGGGGCTGGGAAATTCCCCCCGACCATGAAAAGACGGAAATGAGGTAGAAGACTGTTGTAACCGTCGCAAGGCCGAAAAATATCTTGGTTAGTAGTGGGTGCATACGATAAATACTAGCACGTGCGCCAACGGTGTTAGTAAGCGGGGTCAGGAACCATTTTGCTCGGGGAATTCGGCGGGGTGGTATTGTATTGACATGGAATTGGTACAGCCCTCGGCGGAATACAAGGATTCTTTTATCGAAGCGGTGAGGGAATACAAAAACGAAGAAGAGAGTGAGCCTACACGTGGCTACCGCAGCCTTTCCATTCTGGACCTCGAAAAAGATTTTGATGCATTCGTGGAGCGGGAGCGCAGTCATGCGCAAGGGCTGAATCAGCCCGCAGGATACATTCCGCAAACGGAGTTTTGGCTCGTCGACGAGGGCGAATACATCGGGCATGCCCGCGTCCGTCAACAACTCAACCAACATTTATACGAAATCGGCGGGCATATCGGGTACGACATCCGTCCGAGCAAGCGCGGACGGGGATACGGCAACAAAATCCTCGAACTCACGCTGCAAAAAGCCCGCGAAATGGGTATCGAGCGGATTCGAATCACATGCGACGTAGACAATATCCCTTCGCGCAAGGTTATCGAGAAAAACGGCGGGGTACTGGACAGCGAAATACCGAATCCCGAAACAGACGTAAACAAGGCGCGTTTTTGGATAGACATCAGGTAAAAATGCGGCTGGGATTTTCTGGTATGCTGCATCTATATGCACTTTAATTTCCCGTCACCAAATAAGGACGCGGACAATGAAAAGCTAACGATACGAAACGTGAACACATTCCTTAATAAGAAACCTGTCGCCGGTAATTTAATTATCTACGTAACGGACCTTACGCCAGATAAGCACGGGTGGACGGCACAAACCCTCAAACGCAAGGTTGGAGAAACTGAATTCGTCGACGGGCAGACGGTTAGATTTGAGAAGAGCACGGAGCCGGAAGGTGCATACTCAGTGGCGGAAAAAATTCGAAAAGCGTACGGCACTGAAATCCGCGAATCCTCTGAAGATTAGGGCTCGGGAGCGGCGAAGTGGGGATGTGTTGCGCTTCTCGCCGGGCAGGTTCACAATGGCCAGCGGTCGGGTTTTTTACTCATTTAACGTACTTTTATTATGAATTCATGGCTTAAAATCGCAGGAGTAGCCGCAGCGCTTGCCCTGCCGGCGATATCGTTCGCTTCGGACGGCCCGTCGCTTGAGAAGAATATCCGCTGCACGAATACGGTCGGCGCGCCGGTCGTCAACGTAGAGGTCCGCGTCATCAACAACGCGGATTCGGGAATCGCAGGAAATTACTGGGCGCTCGACGCGCTCAAGCGCCACATCACCGTGTGGAAGACGACCACTGCGGGGACGTTCTGCGCGACGGTCAGGGACGAAGGAAAATTCCGCACGTTCGCCGGTCAACAGAGTCCGGGCAACACGACCGTGCTATCGGGCAACGAGCGCGGGGAGATCAAGGGCGGCTACGTCGGTACTATCACCGGCTCTCTGCTCGCGAGTCCTTTGTGGAAGACGAAGGGTCACGTGGACACCATCGACTACCAGTGCGACGTCTCCGGCAACTGTCCGGGCTACGTGAGCTGGCTCAGTCGGTACTTTAATCCTGGCTACGGGTTCGACTACTTGTGGTGGGGCTGGACGTACCGGGGAGGGAAGTTCGGCACGTGGGTCAATGCAGTGAGCGGGAATTTGGGTGATATTCATCCGGCTGTTTCCGTCTCAGACGATTCGGACGACGACTCTGACGATTCCGACGAATAATCTATCGGATCGGTTCAGAGACAGAACGACCGCCCCCTCCGGGCGGTCGTTCTGCATAACTTCCCCGAAAAATCCGATGAGGAGTATAATGCGGGAATGAAGACTCCATCGTTCGCAAATCTCGCAGTATTTATTATCTTTTTCGGCATCGCGCTCATCGAGGCTGTCCAAAAAGGCAACTGGCTCGAAGCGGCGCTTTTCCTCGCGCTAGGAGCCTTGTCCTTGCGCGCGGATTTTTCCCGAAAGCAGTAAGGAAGCTACTTACACCCGCCGAAGATGCGGGAAAAGAGCGAGCAATAATTTTGCGGCGTGGATGTAGCCGTCGCGGCACTCGGAGAGAAGAACGACTTCAATGCGTTCCAGATCCCGCTCACGATGCGCACGACGATATTTTCTCCAGTGATATCGCTCGGGGCCGGCGCGGCTTCTTCTTGCGAGGCGACGCTCACAGTGGTCGGCGGGCCCGGAGGATTTTGCGCGGAGGCACCCGCAGGCTCCTGAGTCGAAGTTCCGCCCCTGTTTTGCGCATTTCCGGAAGACACGATGTCGGCGTTCAGCGCGATTTGATTTTGTGAGCGCACGTAGTCATCAACGATGCGCGATATTTGCCTCGTCGGCGCCGGGAGATCGGGCAGGGCGCTCTCATTCTTTCGTACGGTCTCATCGAGCGCGTCGATGTTCATTTGTCGCATCGAAAGCTCGCTCTCGAGCGACGCGAGCGATGAGGAGCATGTCACATCACACAATCCTGCGCTGCGCGCTTCCTGCAGGGCACTGATCTGTGCCAACGCCGATGCATAGTCGCTTTGTGCTTGTGCAAGCGCCGCGCTATCCCCGAATGATGTGTTCGATCTTGGTACCCAGGTGCCGTTGAAAGCAGCGAT
>CAZQGK010000024.1:578-6127 GCA_964592945.1 uncultured Candidatus Saccharibacteria bacterium | reverse complement strand
TATCCCCGAATGATGTGTTCGATCTTGGTACCCAGGTGCCGTTGAAAGCAGCGATAATGGCCGCGATACCGGCAGGCCCACCGATATCTACGGGCACCCCGACTTCAACGACTTTCCTCCCGTCCCATGTGGTGCTCGCTGCGGCGCGCGTGTCCGCAGAGGTCGCTTTCTTCGGCGTCGGTCCCGGCTTTTCGGGCTCTGAAAAAGCAGCTTCAAGACCAACAGTGGTAACCGAATAAGCAGGCCCAAGCGGCGATGCCGGTGCGGATGTGGCAATACCTGAAGTATCCGTATCGAGCGACACGGAGCCTTGCGGCACCCGTCTTCCCTGAGTGGCGATGGCGATAATCCTCCTGTTTATCTCGTCGACGCTAGGTTGGGGCTGCTGAGGCATCAGCACGACATAGGTCACGCCTCCGGGGCCTTGCACTAAACGTTGCTTTGGATTTTGGGACGGGTTGCTTGCCTGCTCTTCCGATGCGTTGTTATAGGATTGCACGAACGATGCGATGGGGGCCGGCGTTACCGAGAAGAAGCCGGAGAAGAACGAGCCGATGAGCGAAACAAATCCATTGCCCGAGTATTTGGGACGTCCGCTCTGATATCCGGGTGACTGATATCCCGGCGAGGAATACTGACCGGGGAACGTCGTCTGATTGTAAGGCAGAGTCGGCGAGTAGTATCCCGGAGAGCTCCCCGTGAGCGGTCCCGTTCCTCCTGTGGGGTTGTAACCGGGACCAAGAGTTTGCTGCTGACCGAGAGCGGGGTTAGTCGTGAACGTTGGCTGAGGAGGAGTCGTTTGGATCGGCGTCGTGTTCCCACTACCGATGACGGGAGGATTGTTACTTCCCGTAGTCACGGGCGGGGTAACGCCGGGTGGAGTCGTGTTTAAGCCTGTCAGTGCATCTGCCCCAGATGGAGGCTGTGCAGGCCCAAAGGTAGACTTGTATGCTTCCTTTAGTGTATTCGCTAAACTTCCGCCGGAAGACATTAACGGCGTACCGCCCGCCTTGGGAGGAGCTGCCTGATCTGGCGTCACAACCGGAGGTGTAGCGGGTTTTTGCAGTTCACCGGCGCCCGCACACCCGACAAGAGAAAAACCGCAGTCCGGCTTAGGTGCAGTCACTTCTTGGATGTCATGCATCTTGCCGTCCTCGCCTTCGTATCTATCAGCGTGGCATTGTCCTTGGGCCCTGCAGTGGCTAATTATATAAATCCCCGCCTTCTCGTCTTTCTCGCTGCACGATTTACGGTACAGATTTGTTTTCATTATTGGCTCTCCCGATGTTTCGGTTTCTATGTATCCGACGGCAACCTTCGCGGGATACCACTGCGCTTTGTTCTCTGTGTACTGGTATACCTCGGTACTTGATGGCGGTGGACACAGCTTGTTTGCATCCGCCGACGCCGTAACAGCCCCGGCCGCTTGGGCCAACATTGATGGGACGCTTACAGCAAACTCACGCGACATCAGCGACGAACTCTCGACATATGAAATACCTCCTATGAGCACAGCCAGGGTGAAGACTCCGACCCACTTGTCCGCCATGAGTGCATGATACCAGTTGGATTGGAGATGAATCCGACGACGGTGGATATTAGAGAAATCTTGGCTCCGTAATCCGCACGTCGAGCTTGCGGAAAAGCCTTACTTGTGGTCAAATGCTAGCAGTAGGGTCTCGCACTGTTGTGAGACTAATCGGGAAACAAATCACGAAGCAATGGAGAGAATCGCCATGTACAAAATCTTGCGCCTTTTGCCATTAGTCGCGGTGTTAAGCGTGATGTCTGCCTCCGCCGGAACGCCCATTAGTGATTGGGTGGATTCAAACCTGAAGCAATATGAGAAGGTCTTGGCTGACACCAAGGCAAGCGAAGTCGCTCGCTGTGGGATGCAGACGGACGTCGAGGCACGCTCCGAGTGCGTCAAAGCCTTCAGATTGATAGGACGACACTATGACGTGTTACAACTTGACCTCGAGAAGATACGCGACATCGACAATGTTAAGAACCCGGTGTTGCGACAAAAGTTACTGAATGCAGAGTCCGCGGCTTTCAAGGACGACATCACGGTCGTGAAAGCACGCCTGCTGGCAATCGAGGACATCTTCAAAACGAATCTTGCGGCGCGTTAACAACGGTCGCGAGGGTGTGAAGGTATCCTGTTTCGTGTTCTGTTCGAACCTGGGCGTGCGCACTGCTTCTATAGTGCGCACGCCCGCGATGTTTTACCCCAGCGGAAATTCGGCAAAAAATCGCGAGCCGGTTCCTGTACCATTTGAACTCGCCCAGATGCGCCCGCCGTGCGCGTCCATCACTTGTTTGGCGACGAAGAGTCCGTAGCCCGTGGAATCGGGATTGACCTCTTTTGAATGTTCCCCGCGTCCTCCCTGCGTGAAAAGTTTTTCGATATCGCCCGCATTCATGCCGATACCCGTGTCGGCGACGCAGAGCCGTGCCACCCCCTCAATATTTTGCAGCATGACCTCGACGTGTCCCGCGGGAGTGTAGCGCAGGGCGTTGTCGAGCAAATTCCTGATGACGTGTCGCTCGATTTTTTCTTCGTCTCCCTGTATTCCACACACGGGAGCGATGGAAATCTGGAGCGAGAGCCCTTTGCGCTCCAGCTGCGGCCGGAACTCATCTGTGGCTCGACGCAGCGTCGAGGAAAGATCGAACGGCTTCTTCTCGAAGTGAACGGTACTCTGCTTGAGGCCGGAGTCGTCGAGGATGGACATCACGGTATCCACGCCTTTTTGCGAATCGGCGAGTGCGGCGTGCGCCATTGAGCTCAGAGGGTCCGACACCGTACCGAAATCCCCCTGGACGATAGAAGCGAAAGCGGCTTTGCTTTTGGCGAGATGACCTTTCACCTCGTGGCTCACGAATTTGAGCAGCTCCTGTTGTTTCTCTGCGGTTTCTTTGAGCTGCCCGTAGCGGTCATCTTGCTTCAGTATCACCGCGGCGACGTACTCGGGGTCGGGGATACCCACCACCTTCACAGGGCTTCCTCCGTCGCGTACCTCTATTTCCAAGGACCCGTAACTGAAGAACGATTCAAGGAAATTGCCGAAATAGGCGCTCACGTGGCTCACGTCTTGAATATTCCACTGCTCTACCGACCGCTGCGC
Source organism: uncultured Candidatus Saccharibacteria bacterium (assembly GCA_964592945.1). GTDB lineage: Bacteria > Patescibacteriota > Minisyncoccia > Phycocordibacterales > UBA2100 > UBA10103. Next base: position 2,996 of record CAZQGK010000024.1, on the reverse strand, counting down.
GAAATTGAGCTGGGTGATGTAGAAGATATGCCGGTCGGTCACGATGAGCATATCCAAGTAGTAATTCGTCCACTGGACGGCGAGCACCGTCCAGAGGACGAGAAAACACAGCGGCACGAGAAGCGTGATGATGGCATGTATCGAGGCGTCTGCTGCCGTGACAGCCGACCCGCGGAAGAGGAAGAGGAGCGTGAGGATGATGAAGCCGGGCACGATGGTGATAGCGGCTTCGCGCAGAAGCGATGCAGGATGCTTGTGTACGACGAGAAGCATCTGCTCGTCTTCCTGAATATCTCCGGTCATATCGGGAGGAAAAAGGTAAGAAGGAGGAATACGGTGCAGCCGGACGCGTATATGATGATTGCGCGGACGGCGGTCGAGCGTGGCATTGCGGAGCGGGACCAGAAGTGCCAAAAAATGAAACCGAAAAATATCGAGAGGATACACTCGATGCCGAGCAAAATCAACCCGAGACCTATCATGATGTCAGTATGTGGCCGTCTCAGCACTCTGGCAACGGACATCTGTGCGTGATTTGCGTTTTTCCCTACGGTAGTGCATACTCTTCGGGTTCTATGACAGCGGAAAAGACAGTCAAGAAGGCGCGTGTCGCGCGCCCGAAAGCCGTAAAAAAGACGGCTGACACTTCCGCTGCTCCAACTCCCCGCGCCAAAAAGACAGAAAGCGTACACCGTCTGCGCATCAAGGTCCGCGCATACGAGCACGGCATTCTCGATAAATCAGTGAAGCAGATAATCGACACCGCGGCTCGCTACAATGCCGTCGTCGTCGGCCCGGTACCGCTCCCTATTGATATCAAGAAATACACAGTCAACCGCGCCGCATTCATCGACAAAGATTCGCGTGAGCAATTTGAGATGCGCATCCACAAGCGCATGATAGACATCCTCAATCCCGCGCCGAAAGTCATCGAAGCTTTGACAAATATAGACTTGCCCTCCGGTGTATCTATCGACGTGAAAATGTTATAACCGAATGTCCACATACCGCCGCCCCGGAAGGGGCGGCGGTATTTTCGTATCGTATACTGCTGGTATGTACACATCGCTCCCGTTACGTTTTGTTCTCGGCTCAATGCTGCTCATCGTGTTTCTTCTACCCGCGATAAGTTACGCGCAGCAGACCGAACTGCAAGCCACGATACGCGGTGCGATCTTGAGCGACCCGCGCACTTCAGGTCTGTCGCAGACGCAGATAGACTCCATCGTCAGTGTCCTCGCGCAAGAAGCCGAGAAGCAGGGCATCACGCCGGAGGACATACAGTGGCGTCCGCAGGGTGTCGAACAGTTTGCTTCAGGCGAGACCGTTCCCGCAGGAGCCGCGTGTACGGGAGGGTTTCTCTGCACCATGAGCGAAGCATTCGGATTCGTCGGCGCCGATACGACCATTCCATTCACGCTCGGCGCCGCTTCGATGGGGCTCGTCTGGATACTCGCTGAAATGATCCACCGCCGGCGGCATCCCGTAGCAGCACCCGCGAGCGCCTCACCCACGTCAATATAGACAACTCACTTTTCCAAAACGCTGTTTTGTAAAACACCTTTCCCCACCCCGCCGCCCCACAAAGGGCGGCGGGGTTTTCATGCCGTATACTTTGAGCAATGCCTCAGGCGCATCCCACGCACCGGTACTTCCTCTGGTTGGCGCTTCTCGCCGCCGTCTGTCTCGTGCTTGCGTACATCTTTCGCCTGAGTTTCCTCGCGCAACCTGCTACCCCCGCCGCAGCAGACCTCTCCGAGATGGTCACGTTCCCCGCGGACGCCCCTGCGCCCACACCCCAAGACTATGTGACCGCGCAACAAGGCTTCCAATACCTCGTCTCCTACACAGAGAACGGCTTTGTCCCCACAACGCTCTCGGTGCAGAGGGGAGAGACCGTCCGCTTCACCAACAACTCGGACACCGTTCTCCAGCTCTCACTCTCCGGAGAGCACACACTCGACCACGCCGGGTACTTCGAATACACGTTCACCAAGTCAGGCACCTTCACCTTCTCCGGCGGTACCACTGAAGGCACCATCACCGTTCAATAGTTCGATGATTCGATAAACTCATCACAAGCAAGCTCACTATAAATAACTATGCGCACATTAAAACTCACACTTCCGCTCGTCGCGCTTGCGGCAATCGCACTTCCATTCGCCATCTTCGCCGCCCCCATACTCGGCCCCGTGGTGAACGTCACCCCCAAAGTCCCGGTGGCCGACAACCGAACAGCTTCTTCTTGGCCATTTCCCGACTGCCCCGACGGTAGCGTCATGACCGGCTACATCCCAGACCCGGACACGTCGCAGTTCATCACCGGACTCCGCTGCCGCTCTACGTCGGCAACCCTCGGCCCTGTGGTGAACGTCACCCCCAAAGTCCCGGTGGCCGACAACCGAACAGCTTCTTCTT
>CAZQGK010000024.1:0-478 GCA_964592945.1 uncultured Candidatus Saccharibacteria bacterium | reverse complement strand
GCTACATCCCAGACCCGGACACGTCGCAGTTCATCACCGGACTCCGCTGCCGCTCCATCAGCGCGGCTCCGGTGGAACCTCCACCGAGCTCGTGCAATGTCATCAAGTCGTACACGACGCCTGGCACATATCAATACACCGTTCCATCCGGCTCATTTACAGTCCAAGTATGGGGCGGCGGCGGCGGAGGAGGTGCCAGCTGGACAAGCAATGCTAGCGCAGGCGGGCACTCGGCATTCGGAAACGTTACCGCGCGCGGAGGCTCTGGTGGCGTATCAGGCATTTCTTCCGGATCCCCGGCACAGGGCGGCAATGGCGGCACGGCATCCGGCGGGGATACCAACCTGAGCGGAAGTCAGGGATCATCGGGCACCTTTTCCGGCGGTGGTAACGGAGGCGGCTCATCGAACGGCGGAACCGGCGGAACAGGAAGTGCATCAGCAGCAGGAGGTTCCGGAACTGCTCCTGGGGGTGGTGG
>CAZQGK010000023.1:0-9892 GCA_964592945.1 uncultured Candidatus Saccharibacteria bacterium | reverse complement strand
CCTCAAGCCCGTTGCGATGTACATCATCACGCACCATATCTGGAATGCGGTCCGCAAGGAACTCCGCAAGCGTTTGCTCGTCATTGATGAGGCGTGGTGGATGATGCGCTCAGAAGACACCGCGTCATTCCTTTTCTCCATCGCAAAGCGTGGGCGCAAATACTTCCTAGGAATTTCTACTATCACCCAAGACGTCTCGGACTTCCTGAACTCGCCCTACGGCATACCAATGATCACCAACTCTTCGATACAGATGTTGTTGCGCCAATCCCCGACATCGGTCGATCTCGTGCAGCAGACATTCAAGCTCTCCGATGAAGAAAAATACCTTCTCCTTGAGAGCGACGTCGGGGAGGGTATCTTCTTTGCGGGGCTCAAACATGTGGCAATTAAAGTCATTGCGTCCTACACGGAAGACCAAATCATCACCTCCGATCCTTCGCAGATTCTTGCTATCAAGAAGGCAAAACAAGACCTCGCCGCCGCCGGCGAAGGCGGACCGGGCACCGCTGAGGTCGCTGCGGGTGCCGCGGAGCAAGCAGCTCGTGTGCAATCCGCAGCCGTAAATTTTAATGCTCCTGAAGTACCGGCTGCCGCGCCGCAACAATGAACACGGCGCGCCCAAGCGTCGATCGCCAGGATATAATGATGGCGATATGGTGATTCGTTACCAATGGTTGTCGGTAATGCTCGTTGCGTGCGCTTTCTCCGCTTTCGCTGCCACGGTACACGCACAATTTGGTCTGCCGGGAACGAACGGCACGATCTCGATCGCATTTTCACCCACCTCGCCGAAACCGGGGGACACGGTACATCTCACCGTACAAAGTTCTCTTCTTGATGTTCTAGAGAGTGACATCCTCTGGGAGGCAGATGGAAAAAAGATTGCGCAAGGAAAGGGTGCGGACTCGACATCATTGAAAGCCGGCGCGCTCGGCACCGAGACGCCGGTCGACGTGACGGTAATCACTACCGAGGGGACAGCCGTATCCGCACGAGTCGTGATTGTCCCCACTGAGCTCGATTTACTCGTTGACTCCGATTCCTACACCCCGCCCTTCTATCACGGAAGGCCGCTCGCGTCGGCAGGGACAAATCTCCATTTGCAGGCCGTGCCGCGCTTCAAACGCGCGGGTGTATCGATACCCTCATCCGCCCTGACATACATGTGGCGCCGGAACGGCATGGTGCTCGGGAGTATCTCAGGCCTTGGAAGGTCGACCGCGATCCTCCCGGTCGAGCATCTTTTCGGGACCGACACGATATCAGTCGAAGTACGCAGCGGGGACGGAGTTCTTTCGCACACGTCATCCGTCTCGCTCTTCGCGCGTGATCCCGTACTCACGCTCTACCAGGATCATCCGCTGTACGGAGTGATGTATCACCGCGCACTCGGCCCATCCACGTTCATTCCCGAAACAGAAATGACATTCACTGCCATACCCCTTTTCGCGCAGGCGACAAGCGTGTACGACCCGGCACTTAATTTCGTGTGGCATGTCAATGGTGCAGAGATCCCCACAAATCGCGAGAATCCCGGTAAGATCACGATCAACGCCGAGAACTCAAGCGGCATCGCATTCGTCGAACTCGAAACGACGCACGCGACGAACTACTTCCTCAACGCGAAAGACCGGTGGAACGTTACTTTTTCCTCATCCCCGGGCGCGGTTGACCTATTCCAGTCCGCAAACCAATAAGTGTTATGAAAACACGTACCATCGTCGAGTATCTCCTTGCGGTCATCATAGTCCTCATTCTTGGGGGACTCGCCGGATGGTATTTCTTCCTGCGCACGCAAACGAATACTCTGAATTCGCAGAGTGTCGCCCGGGGATTCGGTGTGTCGGTACCGTTCGGGAACGCGGACGGAGGCGCACTGAACACCCCGTCGCCGTCTTCGGGAACCGACTGGGCGCAGCAAAACTCACCTACGAATACCGGTGGCGGCAAGCGCCCCCCGCAATTGTGGCAGGTGGCATCCGGCCCGGTCGCGGGAAAGATGTTTCTCGGAAGCGGCGACGAGGTCCGTCTGCGCTATGTCGAGCGCGCGAGCGGTTACGTGTTCGAGGCTAATCCCGAAACAGGAAAAGTAACGCGGCTCACGAACACCTTGATGCCAAAGATATACGAAGCATATCTCACGGAAAACGGTCACGTCTTTGAGCGCTCTCTTGACGCCGTGGGTAATATAACGACATTTGTCGGCACCATTTCGACCACCACCGAGACTTCGGATCCGTCATCCCGGGCACTTACAGGGTTCAACTTGACGAAGAACATCGTAAGTATGTCTGTACATCCGGTCTCCGGAGCGCTTTTCTATATCTTGCGGGGCTCTGACGGTGCCATTGGCGTGAACGCTGAATGGGACGGCCAGAAACAAAAGAATATTTTTGGCTCGGTAATCATGAGCTGGCGACCAACTACACTTGAGGACGGCCGCATCATTCTTGTCCAAGCCGCAGCCGACGGGGTACCAGGGTTTGCCTACGAAGTGAAAAAAGACGGGACGATGAGCCCGCTCCTCGGTCCTATTCCAGGACTTACCCTCCGCGTCCGTTCCGTCCCGGGCGGAAGTGCTTTGCTCTGGGGACTATCCGACCGGGGGGCCTTGAGCCTGTTCGTGCAGGTGTCTCAAAACGCAACCCCCGTGCGAGTTCCTGTCAGGACCACTGCGGATAAGTGCGCTTGGGCTCCCGATTTGCATCGTGAGAGCACGAGTGACAGCAAGGCGCAGTCCTCTTTGGAGGTCTCAGGAAAAGATCTTGTCGCCTATTGCGGCGTACCGCAGGGTCAACCGGGACAAAATTTTCTTGATGAATGGTACCGGGGGGCGGCGCATTCGTCCGATGCGCTTTGGCGGATTGATGCGAGCGCGGGGACCGCCGAGGCGGTCTTCACGCCGCCCTCCGACACTTCGATCGATATCGAAAACATCGCGGTAGACGGCGGGAGAAACTATATTACATTTACGAATGCCGCGGATAAATCTCTGTGGCTCCTACGGCTGGAAAAATAACATGGACAAAATATCATCAACCGCATATTACGTCTTTCGCACATTACTCGCGATACTCGTGTGTGTATGCGTCTATTTCGTGATAACACCGATAATCGCGCACGCCGCGAATGACTTCGTACCGCTTGCCGACATTTCACAATCTCAAAAACTCTCGAATTTGTACAGCTCGCGGGATCTCTCGGGCTTCATAAACGGCCTGTTCAAATTCGCTATCGCCATCGGCGCTATCGTCGCCGTCCTTCGGCTCGCGTACGCGGGCTACCTCTACATGGGTCAATCCGACATGTGGAGCCACAAGGGCGCCGCGAAGGAAATCATTCAAGATGTGACGCTCGGCCTGCTCCTGCTCTTAGGTATCTACCTAATTCTCTGGCAAATAAACCCGGACATTCTCACGCTCAAAGCGCTCCGCAACATTACGCCCGTGCAACAATCCCGGTAGCAACCCGCCGGCTTCTCCGTTTTTTGAAGAACGTTACACTACTCCCTGCTCCGAGACCTCCGTATCGGTCGAGTACTTGATAACGACCCTCCGGTTGCGGCCCTCTCCCTGTGATTCGGTTTTTACGTTTGGCGCGCCCTGCAATGTCGTGTGAATGATGAGGCGTTCGTAGGAACTCATAGGGGAGAGCTCGACATCATACTGAAATGAGCGCGCTCTCTCCGCCATCATAAGAGCCTTGGCTTGCAGGTCCTTGATCTGTTTGGCGCGGTAATCATTGACGTCGACCAAAAACATCGGCGCACGTTCTGCTATCTCACCTTCCGGCGCGGCAGGCATACGATTCTCATATATCTTTTTTACGAGAAAATCGAGCGCATATACCGTATCGCCATGCGCCCCGATGAGCGCGCGGGCATCATCGTTGGTGCGGATGGAGAATATTTCTTGCCCGGCAATTGAGCTCTGTTCAATGCTCGCGTACGGAACACCGAGTGCCGCGAGTAGCTCCTTGAGTATCGTCCCGACTTTCTCCATTGGGAGACTTTACCACAGAGCCCCCCGCCGTCCAAAAATCAGATTTTTTGGTCAAATCGCCGACCGGACGCATACTCCTGAATGATCATGAGTATGTTGCTCGTCACCCAGTACAGCGGCGCCGCAGATGGGATGGTGTATGCAATAACTCCGATGATGACCGGGAGCATGTAGCGCGCCTGCAGATCAAAACTCCTCGCCATGTCGTTCGACAACGACGCTTCGACTGCCGTTGCCTGCCCGCGCGGTCCCATTGAAAGGCGCGTGTAGATAAACTGCGTGACGGCCGCCAGGACGGCGATAATGATGCTTCTCTTTGACATGTCGAGTATGCCGAGAAATTCCATATTGACCGACGCCGGAACGTGTACGAACGAGTACAAAAGAGAGGCATCCACGTCCGGAAATCCGCCTGCATAAAAAACCCAGTAGAGGCCAATGAGTATAGGGAACTGGACGAGCACGAGCCCTATCGAAGAAAACGGATGCACGCCGCGCTCTTTGTAAAGCGCAAATATCGCCTTCCCTTGCTCCTCGCGCTTGTCCTTGTACTTAACTTTGATGAGTTCAACCTCAGGTGCGATTTTTTTCATCGCCATCTGTGCTTTAATCGCGCGGCTCGACAATGGGAAGATGATGATGCGTACCACGATCGTAAGTGCGATGATCGCCAGCCCGATATCGTGGGAGGGGATGACGCCGACAAAAAAAGTAACCCCGTTGTAAAGAGGGTCGTACACCGTGGCATGAAAAATCTGCGAGATCATAGTGCAGGCATTGTATCCCGTGCATTGAGACTCCTCAACAGCTTCCCGATATCGAGTGCCACGTCCGCATACGACGCCTCCCGAGCCTCTCGCTTCGCATGGAGGATGAGCGCTACCGGCTTTTGCATCTTTTGTATGAGCGGACGAAGTGCTTCGCGGCATCTCCGTTCTATTTTGTTGCGGTCCACCGCCCGCTTCGCTATCTTTTTTGACACAACCAGAGCAACCTTCGGGCCGTTAAGCAGGGGGAAGGGGACCGCGGAAAGTGAAAAGTAACTCCCGTGGATACGTTGAGCTGGCCTAGGCAGCCGTAGCCAGTCGGCACGCGAGAGCCGGTACTTTTTTGGCATCTAGGTTTAGACGGTGAGCTTCGCGCGACCCTTCTGGCGGCGGCGGCGTAGGACGTTTTTACCGGAGGTACTCGCGGAGCGCGCCCGGAAACCGTGCGTTCTGACGCGTTTTCGCTTCTTTGGCTGCCAATTTCGTTTTGTTGACATGCGCACCACTATACCCGCATTTCCAATTAATTCAACCTCAAAGCGCAAAAATTACCTTCGCGCCGTGTCTCGCAGGCCGACGGGCCGAGAGTCAGCGCTGCCGCAGCGGCGGCAGACAGCGACGGCGCGAAGGTAATTTTTGCGCGCTTTTTACTCTCCCCACCCTATCCACACCTTATGAACACCGCGGCGACAAAGCGTCAAGCTTACGGCGCGAACTCCGCCGCGTATAATACGCAGGCTTGATGGCGCATGACTAATACTTCTATGAGTAATCGTGAATTGTGGCAGAACGCGCTCGTACAGATAGAGCTGGGCACGTCTGAAGCCTCTTTCCGCACCTGGTTCCGCAACACCGACATCGCGAGTCGCGATGGCAACATCGTTCATGTCGCCGTTCCCTCAAAAATCGTCAAGGAGTGGCTGATGGAGAAGCATCACAAGCTCATTATCAAAGCGCTCCGCGGCCTCGACAGCTCGATCCGGACCGTTGAGTACGCTGTTCACCGCTCGGCGGCGGCCCCGGCGGAGAGAAAGTTGCCGCGTCCACAGGTGACTGAGAATGCCTCGCTCGATCTCGGGAGCCTGTACATCGACAAGCGCGACAATTTGAATCCGCGTTACACGTTCGAGACTTTCGTGGTCGGGCCGTTCAACGAACTCGCGCACGCTGCGGCAAAAGCAATTCTTGAGAGACCCGGTCTCGCGTATAACCCGCTCTTCATTTACGGTCAGACCGGCCACGGCAAGACACATCTCATACAAGCGGTGGGAAACTACTTCAAGAAGGGGCACGCGAACAAAAAAGTTCTCTATGTCACCTCGGAACGTTTCTCCGTTGACTATATCAATGCCGTACGGGCCGGGCACGCAAATAATTTCAAGGACCAGTACCGGCAATACGACGTGCTCATCATGGACGACGTACAATTCATCGCCAACACCGAGAAAACACAGGAAGAACTGTTTCACTTGTTCAACGCAATGCGCGACAATAACAAGCAGATCGTATTTTCGAGCGATAAGCACCCGGCACTCTTGCCAGGCCTCGAAGAACGCCTCAAGGGGCGATTCGGCGCGGGAATGATCGCAGAGATCCCGGAACCTGACATGGAGTCACGCGTCGCCATCATCCGTGCGAAGATCGAGCAGCACGGATTCTCTATCCCGGAAGACATCGTCCAATATATCGCTGAAAACCTACGTGGAAACATCCGAGAACTTGAGGGGGTGCTGAATATGATTGTATGTAAATCCCAACTGAAGGGTAAGGCGGTGACGCAGGCCGACGTCCGGACACTCATCAAGCACAACGTAAAGCCCAACAGAGGGGTTTCCGTAGATGAGGTCGTGCGGCGCATCTCCTCGTACTACGATATCCCCGAAAAGAGCATCTACGAGAAAACCCGTAAGAAGGAGGTGGTGAAGCCGCGGCAAATAATCATGTACATGTTGCGTGAGGAGTTCAGCGTTTCATATCCCTCCATAGGGGAGAAGCTCGGCGGTCGCGACCACACCACCGTCATTCACTCGTGTGAAAAGATAAAAGAGGAGATTAAATCTAATCCATCACTCGAACAAGAGCTCGAACACATCCGCACACTTATCCATGCGTGATGGTGTGTATAGTGTGTGTATTACATTCTGACAACCCCTCACTTATCCCCTCCCAAAAAATATGTACTCACCCAATCACCACCTATCAGACCAGGCGACGGAAGTTTTCAACATCCCACTTCATCAAAAATACACATAAACCTTCACCTAAAATCCCTTTCTCCCCACTCTCCACAACACTAATAGTAGTAATAGTATTTATATAAATAATTAAGTATGAAGATAACAACAACAAAAGAAAAAATTTTAAATGCGGTTCAACTCGCAGAGAGGGTCACTGGAAAAAAAGAGTCTCTGCCGGTTCTTTCATGCGTACTTATTAATGTTGGAGGATCTTCGAAGGGGGAAGTGGTGGTCAAGGCTACAAATTTAGAGGCTGGGGTTGAGATCTCGGTCCCCTGTGAGGTTGAGGATAAGGGTGTGGTGGCTGTTTCAGCTGTCGTTCTCTCGCAAACATTGCGGTCGATATCTAATGAGAAGGTAATTTTCAAAACAGAGGACGGTAATTTAATTGTTGAGTCGCGCGGCACAAAAACCCTCATAAAAGCTATTCCTCATGAGGAATTCCCGGAACTTGGTACCGGCGCGGATTCAAAAGGTGTCAATATTTCAAGGGAAGAGCTCATGCTCGGCATCCAAGCGGTTTCGTATGCGGCGTCCCCTTCGATGATACGCCCGGAGTTGGGTAGTGTGTATGTCTCGATGAGGCCGGGGTCGATCGTGTGTGCTGCGACCGACTCCTTCAGGCTTGCAGAAAAAACGATACAAGGAGTTAAAAGTAAAAGTGAAACGGAACTTCTTATTCCCCTCAAGCATGCCCTCGAACTTTCGCATGTGTTAGAGCGTATTGATACTGACGAGATCAGCCTTTCGGCGGACGACTCCCAAATGTCCGTGTCTGCGAATGGTGTGCGGTATGTATCGCGCGTCGTCGACGGGAGTTTCCCAAATTACAAAGAGATCATTCCGAAAGCGTTTGAAACAGAGGCGACCGTCCTCAAGAATGATTTTGCAGAAATGCTACGCAAGGCAAGGGTTTTTTCCGGAAACGACCAACACGTCGGCTTCCACGTCTATCCGAAGCGTAAAATTTTCAGTGCGACGGCACGCAGCGCTGAGGTTGGTGAAATGTCAGACTCAATTGACGCCGCTGTCTCCGGTGAGGACCTCGACATCAACTTCCACATCGGGTATCTCGCCGACTGCCTTTCCGTTATCGGGTCAGACTCCATCGTTCTTGGTTTCGCTGGGGCGGGAAAGCCTCTCGTCATCCGCGGCGTCTCCGATCCGTCATTCACCTACCTCGTGATGCCCCTTAATCGGTAACACTTATTGCACTTTGAAGACGATGGTTTGTTCTTCCTCCGAACCGTCGGAGTGTTTTGCAACCGCGCGCAGCGCCACGCTGCCCGGGGCGGCGGGCCGGTAGGACACAAGGTAGGGAGGCTGGCCGGAGGTTCCTACCAAGGCGCCATTGGCGTAATACGAGACGTTGAGCACTGTCTGCGGACGGGACGACTCTGCGGCGAACAGCGGAGCGACGCCAAAACTGATTACTTCCCCGGCGTAAGGGGACATGATACGGAACCCTGTCGAGGACACGGGCGAGTCTATGACCGCGTGTGCGGTGCTACTCCCGAGATTCGTTTGCTGATTGGCCCAGAGCGACACCGGGTACTCCCAGTACGCGAACTGCGGGTCACTTGCCGGGTTTGCGGGGCGCCCGGCGCGCGGATTATCTTTGTCCACCCAGTAGAGGATTTCGTGAATGCCTTGCGACGGATCGGTATTCAAGTTGCCTGTCAGGACCGGCGGCATTGTGGCGATGTCGGAGTCCGGCCCGGAGGCGGGGAAGGTATCCGACGGCGAAGAGTATTTGGAGAGCGCTTCAAGCATGAAATCGTGCCACATCGGGGCAACGATGAATGATGCCGGATTTTTTACCATCGACGAGTTGTCGTTGTTGCCTGTCCATGCTCCGACGGCGATTCCCGGCGAGTAACCAATAATCCACGCATCGCGGAAGTCGTTGGTCGTACCGGTCTTCACCGCGACGTCGTAGTCGGCGAAGTGGAGCGGTGAGTTCAGGCCGAATTCCGGCGACCGTGCGACATTATCGGAGAGGATGTCATTGAGGAGCCGCGTGACACGAGGTTCGAGGACACGCACGCTCGCCTGCTGGTAGGTCTCAAGAATGTTCCCAGACGTGTCCTCGACGCGCAAGATGCCGGTCGGCGGATTTCTGACACCGTCGTTCGCGAATACACTGTAGGCGCCCGTCATCTCCAAAAGGTTGACCCCGCCGCCGCCCAGGACGAGCGTGAGGCCGTAATGGTTTGCGGGTTCAGTCAGGGTTGTGATACCAAGTTTTTGTGCCGTCTCAATGGAGTTTTGAATACCGGCGAGGTAGAGGACTTTGACGGCAGGGACGTTCTCCGACCGGGCGAGCGCATCGCGTAATTTCATGGGGCCCTCGAAGCCTCCGTCGAAGTTGGTCGGGGCGTAACACGGGTATGTGCCGTTCGTGACGTCTGTGGGCGCGCATGCCACCGAGAATTGCGTCGGTAGGTCGAAGACTACCGTGTCAGGCGTATAACCTTTTTCGAAAGCGGTCACGTAGACGAACGGCTTAAATGAGGAGCCCGGCTGCCGGTTCGCAAGCGTGATATTCACTTTCCCGTCGATGGTGTCGTCGAAGTACCCCTTGGAGCCGACCATAGCGAGTATTTGTCCGGTTTTCGGGTCAATTGCCACGACGCCCTGGTTCGAGGCGTTCAGATTTTTCAACAGGCCGGGCGCGAATTTTGCAACGCTTGCCTCCGCTTTTTGCTGGAGTGCGTAATCGAGCGTGGTTACGACGTGGAGCCCTCCCTGATTCACCGCGTCAGCGCCGTATTTTTGCTCGAGGTATTCCTGGATAAAGAAGACGAAGTGCGGTGCTTTGATACCCGCGTTCTTCGGATCGTTGAACTGAACTTCCTCGTTCTGAGCCTGGTCGTACTCCTCT
>CAZQGK010000022.1:0-10370 GCA_964592945.1 uncultured Candidatus Saccharibacteria bacterium | reverse complement strand
GCTTGGAGTGGTCGGAGCGACCGGTGTAATGTCCCGCGATGTCGTGTTATTTCCGATGTTCTGGTCAGTGAAGTCACTCATCACGCTTGCTGTGTTCGTGATCGTTTGTCCGCCGGTTCCCGCTCCCACGGTCGCCGTGAGATGAAGCACGGTGCTTGAACCGTTTGCGAGCGTTGGGATGGTCCACGCACCTGTCGTTGTGGCATAGGTGCTGCCGGTCGTAGTTGCATCGTCGGAAACATACGCGAGTCCGGTCGGCAGAAGATCCGTCACCACAACATGTGGCGCAGCATTGGGGCCGTTATTCGTGACCGTTAGCGCGAAGATGACAGTATCGCCGGGATTCGGTGATGGTATGTTGACATCTTTGGTAAGCGAGACGTCGGTCGTCGTGGTGCTCAAAGTGTTTGTGATAGTACATGTCGTCGTCGTTCCCGCTGCGACCAAAACGTCCGAGCAATTACTGCTGTGCGCGTTGTAGGTCGACGTGGCCACTTCGAGTACGCTGTAGGTACCGGTAGCCACGAGGAGATCATTCTGCCCGTCGGCATCAAATGTGGTCGTCGCGGTGCCATTCACCAAGAATGAGAAGAGTGTCGGGGTTGTCGTACCGCTTCCAAAGACTTTCTTCACCACAAGCGTTCCCATCGTGGACGAGGTGGCGACGGGTGTATTCGTGATGGTGCACGTCGTCGTAGCACCCGCCGATACCGCGACCGCGCCGCAATTTGTGTAGCTCGCCGTGTACGTGGTTGTCGCCGTTTCAAGTACTGTGTACGTGCCCGTCGCGACCGTGAGATTATTCTGCCCATCGGCATCGAATGTCGTCGTTGCGGCGCCGTTCAGTGTGAAGGAGAACAGATCGGGCGTTGTGGTGCCGTTATTGAATGATTTTATTACAATCAAGGTGCCTGTGGTGGTAGTCGCTCCCCCTCCGCCTCCGCCGCCATTCCCACCGCCTCCCGAGGGATCCGTTTCGTCGGTATCTGTTGGGCTATATGAGTCCGTGTTACCGGCGTTCCCATCGCTATGGCAGCCAGGATCGGCAGTGTCTGTTTTGCCGTCACCGTCGTTATCAAGTCCGTCCTTACACTGCGGCACAGATATGGATTCATCGGTGCCACTCGCGTCGTACGAGTCCGGATTGCTTGCATTTCCGTCGGTATGACACGCCGGGTCAGCGCTGTCTATCAAGCCGTCGCCGTCGTTATCGAGAGAATCAGAACAAGCCGGTAGATTGGCCTCTCCGTTATCATCAGCGTTATATGAAGCCGTGTTCGAGGCGTTGCCATCAGTGTGGCAGCCCGGATCGGCGATGTCGGTCAGTCCATCGTCATCGTTATCAAGCCCGTCTTTACATTGCGGCACGAATGTAGATTCGTCTGTGCCGCCGGGGTTGTAAGAGCTTGAGTTGCTCGCGTTTCCGTCGGTATGGCACGCCGGATCCGCGCTGTCTATCAATGCATCGCCGTCGTTATCAAGCGTGTCGGAGCAGGCAGGTAAGTTGAACTCGCCATTGTCATCGGCGTTATACGAAGCTGTATTTGAGGCGTTGCCGTCGGTGTGGCAGCCCGGATCAGCGATGTCGGTCAACCCGTCGTCGTCGTTATCAACCCCATCGGAACATTGCGGGGTCGCATCCGGAGGGTTTTGGCAATCCCCCGGGAAAACGGGTATCGGCGGACCGATCTGATTTAGCGCGGTAAAAACCCTACATACGATCTGGCTTCCGAAGCCCGGTGGTGGTAAATCTGCATGAGCTGGACGCTGGTTTCCCAAGATAACGATGCCTGCTGCAACGAGTAAAAATGCACTCACTGCGATTACAGCCGACACTTTCTTTAATGTCAACGTCATAAGCTCTTTATGTGAATCCTTTAGGATCGGATAAATTGATAACGATCAGTACCGCTTCAACGGTACCATGTCGCCGGAGTTGTCAATTTGAGAAAAGTGGACAACGAGTGGATTACATCCGACACAATGTCTGATCTCCGTCAATTACAACATGTTCCTGATGAATTGCGTGTGAGGATAGGACGAGTCTTTACTTTATTGTCCTGTATATCGGTAATACGGCAAACAATTGCGCGCGAATTCTTATCGGACAATCGTTGTCCGATAGATGTCCTATAGAAAACGCTCGTGTGCGGGCCCTCTCATAAAGGACGCGGACTCATCCGCACCGTTAGGGAGATTGTTTGACCCATAATCCATTCCGAACCCGCAGGGAAATCGGCGGTATAATAGAACACAATATGATGGAATATGCATAGAGCGCTCGTCGGGGTCGGGCGTGTGACCGGGTTTTGCTTGGCGCTGCTCTTGCCCGCTATTTCCTCCGCGCACGAGGTGTATGTGCTTGATGCCGGCGCGGTGGCCGCGGGCATGGCGACAGTCTCTCCGAACCCGTTCACTGCGTACTCCGGCAACGAGCTTAATTTCTTTTTCTGGGGATTCATCGTATTCGTCACCACTTTGACCGTCTTGTCCGTCTCTTTGTTCCGCGTGTTCGAAAGATTGGCTGACCCCCTGCTCTTCGCTCTCAAAAAGTGGGCTCATCCGCTCGTGAGGATTACCGTGGGCGCCTGCCTTCTCTCATTCGGTATCGCGGGGAAACTCTACGGCACTGAGATAGATACCGGAGACCTTTTCGGGTCTTTTGGCTCCGTCATGCAGGGGCTATTCGTCCTCGGCGGCGTGGCGACTATTGCGGGAATATATGTCCGGACCGTTGCGGCTCTTTCACTCGCGGTATATGCCTACGCCGCAAGCGTGCTCGGGTGGTACATCCTTACCTACGCCGACCATCTCGGTAGCTATCTCCTTCTTCTTGCCCTCGGAGCGGGCTCGTGGTCACTTGAAAATCTTTTGCACAGAGGACACCTCCCCCACTCCGCAAGAAGATACCTCCAACCTTTTGTTCCCTTTGCATTCCCCGTCATGCGCGTCCTTTTCGGGTTCGGCCTCGTATTCGCCGCCGTGTACGCGAAATTCATTCACAGCCAGCTCGCGCTTGATGTGGTCTCTCAATACCATCTCACCACGTACTTCCCCTTCGACCCGCTTTTCATAGTCCTCGGCGCTCTTATTATTGAATCCGCTGCCGGCCTGATGATGCTTCTCGGCATCGAAATACGCTGGACGGCGCTGTTCCTCGTCTTCTGGCTCACGCTTTCGCTCCTCTATTTCCAAGAAGCCGTGTGGCCGCACCTCATTCTCTTTGGTCTCGGGATAGCGCTCTTTTTACACGGATACGACCGCTACTCGCTCGAAGGCAGGCTTTTCAAGCGGCACGGGATTGAGCCGACCTTCTAATGGTCCTGGCCCGCACAAGCTTGTGCGTGCCTGACCCGCCTCATATCGGCTGGAGCCGACATTCGGCCCCTACGGGCGCTCTCTTCGAGCGGAGTCACGAACGAAAAGCATCAACACAAT
Source organism: uncultured Candidatus Saccharibacteria bacterium (assembly GCA_964592945.1). Taxonomy (GTDB): domain Bacteria; phylum Patescibacteriota; class Minisyncoccia; order Phycocordibacterales; family UBA2100; genus UBA10103. The sequence continues at coordinate 6,932 of CAZQGK010000022.1, read as the reverse complement.
GAGGAAGCCGAAGATGGTCGCGGACATGAGCGGGAATGTGATGTAGCCGAACTCGAAGAGTATGCGCTGCGCGCAATCCCCTGCACCGCTTGCGGGGCACGGAATGAGAGCGCCGCCGCCCATCTGGAGATAGTGTTGGTAAAGCCCTGCAGCGGCACCGAAGATAGAGAGCGCAATAGAAAAATCCGCGACGGCGCGCTCCTGCTTCCAGAGAGCTACGCCAAAGAGAAGCGCCTGTGGCCACAAAAATACCCGTTGCACCCAGCACCAGCCGCATGGAGCGAATCCGAGTATTTCGGAGTAGTAGAGCGTCATCACGGTCGCGCCGAGCGTGAGCAAAAATGCAATCCACAATCCCCAGCGGCTTAGCAGCTCCGCAACATCCTGAAGATCCGTGAATTTCTTCCGCAAAAAATATACGGCGAGAAACCCCGCGCCCGCGACCTGCATCGCAAGCGTTCCTAGTGCGAGCAGATAGTTGAGAGTTTCAACCTGCATGCAAAATAAAGACTAGGCCGGAAGCGGACATCCGCTCGCGGTAGATAGTTCTTGCAGTGTGCGCTCTCCCGTGAGCGTCGTTGTCCCGTTCGGGAATGTCCATGTCGGATAGCTCTGGATACCCTTGTCCTTGCAGATCTGCAGCTGCGCTTTGCCGTCGGGGGTCGAGCACTCGACGTACGGCAAGAGCCGCGCGGAGTTGCCGAACATCTTTTTCGTATTCTGGCAATGCGGACACCAGAACGCGCCGTAGAACACTGCTCCCTTATCCTTCAGGCACTGCGCGAAGGTGTCGAGCTTGCCCGGAGAAGAGCGCACGAAAAAGGACATGCCGACGCCTGCAACTATCAAAAAAATGATGGCGAGCCAGAATATAAGTACCCCTCTTTTCATACCGCTCATGATACCGCTAGGGGCTGGAAATGCCAAACGCACAGCTTCTGATAGAATGGCACGATGTCAAATCCCGTGCTCGAAGTCGAGAAGGCGCTGCACGTCGACGACGTTGACCGCGCGTTCCTCCTCAAAGTCGTTCAGCCGTCCTTGGTGGGCCTCATTGACGGCTCAATTTCGACACTTGCACCGCTTTTTGCCGCAGCCTTTGCAAGCAACAGCCCGCATATCGCATTCCTTGTTGGGACCGCCGCCGCCATCGGCGCCGCTATCTCGATGGCATTTGCCGAAGGGCTCTCGGATACGGGTGAACACACGGGCCGCGGGCACCCCGCCATTCGCGGGAGTATCGTCGGGATAGCGACCTTCATCGGCGGTATCTTTCACACGCTTCCCTTCCTTATACCCGACCTTACGACCGCGCTATATCTCGCGTACTTCGTGGTCGGTATCGAACTGCTCGCTATCGGCTACATCCGATACCGCTATTTCAAGATGGGATTCTGGTCATCTATCATGCAGGTCGTTTTCGGAGGCGCGCTCGTCTTTATGGCTGGCATCTTTATCGGGACGGCATAGAGACGGTAGTCTGCGCACAACGCGTGCATTTACATCCGACCGGTCTGATGAACTCATCGAAATACTCGGTGTCGTAATCAATGGTCAGCTCTTCCCCTTTCTTGATAGCGCGTACCGCAGTGATCATGATGCGGTCTTCATCTATCTCGGCTTCTGTGTTCGGGTCGCATGAATGATTGATATAGCGCGCTGTGTTCGACAGGGACGAGCCGTCGATGGTCCAATCGTTGTCTATTTCGAAAAGATACCGCGCCTCTTTCATGCTGTCTGCGACGGCAGTCGGTATCTTACGCCCGGTATATTCGAGAACGAAGTCCCCTTTCCTGATGGGGACAACAGCAAACAGCCCCTGTCCTGTCCCGGGCTTAGAGGTACGTATCTCGAAACGGGCATCTATCGTTTTCATGGAGGCCAAGTATAATACAGGGCATGACCAAACGCGAAAAGCTCTCCACCGAAAGTTATAAGGGCGTCCGCGATTTCTACCCTGAAGACCAGTTCATCCAGCGGTATTTGTTCGAACACATGGAACGTGTGTGCGAACTTTTTGGTTTTGAGGAATACAGCGCGTCGATACTGGAGCCGTCTGAGCTGTACCGCTCCAAGACAAGCGAAGAAATAGTGAACGAGCAAACGTACACGTTTGCAGACCGAGGCGGACGCGATGTAACGCTGCGGCCCGAGATGACACCGACACTCGCTCGAATGATAGCGGCGCGGCAGCGGGACATCCCCTTGCCCGCACGCTGGTATTCAATTCCCAATGTATTCCGCTACGAGCGGCCGCAGAAGGGCCGCCTGCGGGAACACTGGCAGTTGAATGCCGACATCGTCGGTGTCGAAGGCGTCGAGGCCGATGCGGAGATAATCGCAGTCGCACACAGCATCATGCGCTCACTGGGAGCCGACGAGCGCAATTTCGAGATACGCGTGTCCGACCGGCGAATACTCGACGCTATTTATCACTCCGTCGGTATTGCAAAGGAATACACCGGCAATGTCACGCGGCTTCTCGACCGACGCGCCAAGATAGATGATTTCGAAAAGGAATTGACGGCGCTCATCGCGCACGAAGAGAAGGCGGTAAAATTGATAGAAGAACTCGAAAACATCACCTCGACCGCCTACCTCGAGGAACTGCGCGTAGCGCTCGAACACATGGGGGTGCGGAATATGATAGTAGACACATCGATTACGCGTGGTTTCGATTACTACACCGGCATGGTGTTCGAGGTGTTTGATACCGACCCGAACAACCGCAGATCGCTCTTTGGCGGGGGACGCTACGACAATCTCCTTTCCCTCTTCGGCGCGGAGCCCGTCCCCGCCGTCGGATTCGGAATGGGTGACGTAACCGCTCGTGATTTTCTGGAGGCGCACAATCTCCTACCGACGTACACACCTTCAACTGAGCTTATGATATGCATCGTCGAGCCTGACGCCACGTCACATGCGGTGCAACTCGCCCAGAGCCTGAGGCGGGAGGATGTGGCGGTCGCCGTCAACTTCTCCGGGAAGCGTATCGGAGATCAGGTGCGCAGTGCGGACAAAATGAAAATACCGTTCGTCATCGCAGTGGGCGCAAAAGAGCGCGACTCCGGGCGCTATACGGTCAAAAATCTCACCAGTGGAGTAGAGATCACGCTCCCCGCCGACCGCATCGCAGAACACTTGTTCAGCTCACTTGGATAGTATGAATGAGATGCTGCGAGGAAAGCAGCGGGACGAGCGTCCGCGCGAGTTGTCGTCTGAGCCGTGGGACCGTTATGCCGACCTCCGTACAAAGGGTGAAGACAGCGAACTCAGTCCGGAAACCTTCCGTCAGGTAATTGATGCCGAGATGGCCCTCTCGACCGTCGATAACCCGCGTTTCAGGGGCGTGTTCGATGCCGATGCCGAACTCAAGAGTCTTCGTTCCCTATCGTACGACAAGAAAAAGGCTGCTCTCGAAATTTTTAAAGACAAGTTGGTACGACAAAGGAAAGCGTTTATGCAGTGTCGGTTATTCATTGAGCGTACTATCCAGCACAACCCCGACGCGGACACCGAGCGACTGAAGGAAATCGGCGACTTCTTTGCAGACAGGTACGGTTTTTCTGATGAAGCTCGCGGCACCGTGCACGATATTGTTTACGAGTACGAGGACAAGCATAAAAAGACGCTGGCATTCCGCGAGAAATACCCCGATGACACGGCGCTCATCCGTGAACTGAGCCGGGGCACCGTAACTGCCGACAATGTGGAGGTGTCAGTCGGGCCCGTGAGTATCGACATCGTAGCGGACCGCCCGACTGCTGAGCAACTCCGCATGATAACCGGGAAGGCCAGCGACGCCGCCAAAACGGTCTACGGCTTTCTCGCTCACGACAACAGGAACGATATGTATTACAGCGTGGTGGTGCGTGACGTCCCCCATGTCGATAGAGTGCATGTCCACGAGCAGGAACATGCTAAGAACAGGGTGCTGAGTCAGTTTTTCGACCTCGTGAATACCCAGAAATCTTCCGTGGAAAATATTCGAGTCCGCATAAGAAACGAAGTCGACCCGGAAATCCGCTCAGAGCTGCGCGAGGAGGAATTACTTATGATTCGCGACAAAGCGCTTGATGCGGCAAAAGACGAGCTGACGGCCATGCTGAAAGACGCACGGTCCGAGGACATTACCCGTTTTGACAGATTATATGACAAGATTGGCGGCAGTTATGACTACCTTAAAACAGACCGCGAGAAATACTACAATGACCCGAACTATGCCGAACTCGCCCATGACATACTCGCGGTGGAGTACGACCAGATTATCGAAGAATCTATCTCGGCATTCCGGGATTTGCGTGAATTGGGCGGTTATTCCGTGGACCAATCAATCGCGCTTCTCACGGACATGCCGCTCGACGAGTGGCCGAACACGATAAAACATCTGGTTAATCATCCGCGCGGAATCGCCTGACCTGCCGAAGTGATATACTCCCGCCATGCGAGTCGTAACATTTGATATCGAAACGGCGAATTGGATGTCGGACATCGGTTCCTCCGACCCGGCTGACCTTACGATAGCGATAGTTTGCATCCACGACTCAGAGACGGATACCTATTCCAGCTATCTCGAATCCGAGCTTTCACAAATGTGGCCCATACTGGAGCGCACGGACGTGCTCGTGGGATACAATTCCAATCACTTCGATATCCCCCTTCTGAACAAATACTACCCCGGTGACCTAACGAGAATAAAAAGCCTCGACATCATGCAAGAAGTGTACGGAGCAATCGGGCGGCGGCTCAAGCTCGACTCTATTGCGGAAGGAACGCTCGGCGAGAAGAAAAGCGCTTCGGGCGCGCAATCACTCCAGTGGTGGCGCGCGGGTGAGATAGAAAAAGTCCGTGCGTATTGCCTCAAGGACGTAGAGATTACTAAGAAGATATTCGATTACGCTCTCGCCAAAGGCTCTGTAAAGTACCAGGAGCTCGGAAAGGCCCGCGAGATAAAACTCAACACCTCCAAGTGGCTCTCCAAGAGCGGCGGCGCGATGACATACACGCTTGGGTTCTAATTGCTTGACCACCAGTCGAGCCGCGGCTAGTCTTGTCTTCAGGCGGAATCATCCGCAATCATAGAAACCCGGGAGAGGGACATGCTGAGGGACTCTGTACAGACCGGATTCCGACTTCTGGGCGCACAGTCGGGATCGTTCGAGTCGGTAATTCTACGCCTACTCAGGGCGCCGCCGTGGGAGGAGAGCCTTGCGAATAACATCACCATGGCGCGTTTGCGCCTGGGGTTCTGGGGAACACACGGATTTTACTGGCCGTATTCACCCAAATACAACCTTCTCCCCCAATTCCATTGGGTGGTGTGGGTGGGGTTCGCTTTGCTGGTCATTTCGGCTCTGCTTGATGCCATTGATGGCCCTGTGGCGCGAAGGTTGGACGGGCGCGAGACCGCATTCGGGCGGTTCATTGACCCGCTCGCCGACAAAGTAATCGTCTGGAGCGCTTTCTCTATCTTGTTGCACCTCTACGGCATCGACCCGTGGTTGGTAATCCCAATCATTGGGATCGTTCTCTACGACATCGACACGAGCTACCGACGCGCACGCGACAATAAGAAAATGCAGCCAAACCGGTTCGCCAAGGCGAAGCAATGGCCGCTCAACGTCGGTGTCGCCGTGCTCTTGCTCGGCGCCGTCCTCGGTTGGAATGGCGAGTCCGGATTCACTGTTCTCGATGTACCCTTACAGCAGTTTGCCGCACGTTGCGGCGGGTTGTTGCTGTGGGCCGCTCTTCTGCTGGCAGGCGCTTCCGCCTGCGTATATCACAAGCGTGAGGTCCTTTGGGTCTACTACAAAAACGCTCTCATAATCCAAAGAATGACAGCGCTGTTCTTCTGATCCAGAGCTTGAAATGCTCTGCGGCCCGCCAACTCTTCATGAGTGGGCGGGCCGCACTGTTTCTGTTTTGTGCTTGGGGCCGGGATCGAACCGGCGACCCTTCCCTCTTCAGGGGAATGCTCTACCAACTGAGCTACCCAAGCGCAGAGCCACTGTACCACATTTTACCCTTCCATTTCTACTGCTGGATAGACGGGATTTTCTGCTGAAGTTGCTTCAACATCTCCTGGAAACCCCCGAATTGTGCCTGTGCATCCGCGCTGGTACCTTGTATTTGTTGGACTGTTTTCATCATGTCATCGACGACCGGCGCAAGATACGCCATGTAGAACCAGAGCGGCGCGATCAATATGACAACCCAGAAAATGAACTTGATAACCCCGCCCCACAATGCGCGGCGCCGCATGGAGTGCAGCATATGGTTGTTGTCCTTAGTAAGGCGATACATCTCCTGCAACATTTGTTCGTCCACACAAAGATTATACCACTTCTAGAATCCGAAAGGGTTGATAAAGAATGCATTGAAACCAAGGATGAAGGTGTATGAGAGAAACACGAGCCATCCGAAAACAAGCACCGGAAGCGATGTGAACCACCCGGTGTACACCCACGAATCCGTATAGAGATTGATGGCCTCGAGCAAGAGTCCTATGAGTGCGGTTGAGAGGAGTGCGGCCGGCAGTGGCGCAAGTCCCCCCACGCGCGCGAGTGCATACCCATCCTGCATGACGAGCATGAATATTCCCCAGAACAGCGGGAGTACCGCGAAAAGCCACCGGTGTCGACGTATCGTCGGATAATGCCACCAATCGACTGCGAACTGCCCGGTGTATTCCCACGCCATGCCAATAACGCATCCCGCAGCAAAGACAGAAATCGGCATCGTAGAGCCTCTCAACAATTCGGTGGCAAACGAGACGCCCGTTGTACGATAGACCATCCAATCAAGAAAAGCGAAGAGGGTAAGAGAGAACGCTGTGCCGAATAACTGTCGTATTTTGTTACTCATAGCTTCTAGTATATGCCCTCGGCAGGAATCGAACCCACATCTCTCCCTTAGGACGGGATTGCTCTATC